>CAZARY010000012.1:0-19673 GCA_964487675.1 uncultured Clostridia bacterium
CAAAATCGGGAGCATGGTTACAGCCAGTTCAGCAAAGCCATGAGCGAAAGCATTGTGACATCAAATACGGAATTTATCCTGATTTAACTTGATAGCCATTAAAAAAATAATCAGGATTCACAAAAGAAGGACTTTTATATTTTTAGGAGTTCAACCATAACTAGCTATAACTAACTATTGACAAATTAATCGTTAATAGGGATACTTATAAAAGAAAAAACGGTTGTCCACCAAAGATGTGATTATTCAGGAGTGATAAAACTATGCCATGGACTGGCAATGAACTTGCGAAAAACTGTGATGGATATATTGCTTGTGGAGATCCAGATACTTCCATAACGGGTTTTGCCATAGACTCTCGTCAAGTCAAACCAGGTGATTTATTTGTTTGCCTTACAGGCAAAAGAACAGATGGACATAAGTTTATAGAACAAGCTTGGGAAAATGGCGCCAAAGGATTTTTAGTGCACCAAGAAATATTGGGACAGCGTATTTGCCAGGTAAGTAGCCCGTTGGTCATTCGAGTACAAGATACGTTGAAAGCGCTGCAGTCTTTAGGACGGAAGCATAGGCAAAAATTTGCTGTTTCCGTAGTTGCGGTAACGGGTAGTGTGGGTAAAACCACGACCAAAGATATGATTGCTCAAGTATTAACCAGCAGATACAAAGTATTAAAGACCCGTGGAAACCTGAACAGCGAGATCAGTTTTCCCCTGATGCTGCTTGAAATTGATTCAAGCCACCAGGTGGCTGTATTAGAAATGGGCATGAACAAACAAGGGGAGATTGCTTTACTTGCAGAAATGGCTCGGCCCAATGTAGGTGTTGTTACCCGAATCGCTGAATCTCATTTAGAGAAGCTGGGAAGCATGGAAAAAATAGTAGAAGCAAAAAGCGAGCTGCTTGAAAACCTTCTTCCTGGTGGTACTGCCGTTCTAAACTATGATGACCCCAGGGTAATGGGTATGCAAAATAAGGTGCCTGGGGAGACGTTGTTTTACGGATTCATGGGAGGAGATGTTAAAGTGACGGCTATAGAAAATTTTCGAGGAGGCATCAGGGCAAAGGTACAAAATAGGCACCATACGGCAGATTTAGAGCTTCCTTTGATGGGGGAGCACAATTTAAGCAATGCTTTAGCTGCATTAACAGTGGGGAAAATTTTTGGGATTGAACTGCCTACTGCCGCCGAGTCCCTTAAAAAATTAGAGATTAGCGAGATGCGGGGCCAGTTCATTCAGCTTGACGAAATAACAATCATTGACGATAGTTATAATGCCAATGTTCAATCTACTAAGGCATCACTAAAAATATTACATGACTGTGAAGGAAATAGAAAAATTGCTGTACTGGGGGATATGTATGAATTGGGGGCGTACAGCGAGGAAGGGCATAAAATCATAGGGAATGAAGTTGTTTATCAAAATATTGATATATTAGTGACCATTGGCAAACTCAGCCGGGTTATCAACGAACAAGCTGCGAAAAGCAGAGATGCAGATATCCAAGCTTTTCACGTGAATAATAACGAGGAAGCTTTACAACTATTAAAAGAAATCATTAAACCAGGTGATGTTTTATTAGTTAAAGGGTCACGAGGGATGGCTATGGAAAATATAGTCAAACAAATGATGCAGTATTAGGAGGAAAAAAGATGCAAGGACTAATTACAGGCATGTTTAGCGCACTCATTTTAAGCTTGATTTTATCATTTGTGTTCATACCCCAGCTAAAAAAGTTGAAACTTGGTCAATATGTCAGAGATGATGGCCCTGCAAGCCACTTGAAAAAAGCAGGGACACCGACAATGGGTGGGTTGATATTCCTGGGGGCTATTACCATCGCCCTGCTTTTGTCCGGTGAAATAACAGATAAAATCGGTATATTGCTTTTTGTAACCATATCTACTGGAATGCTGGGATTAATTGATGACTATAGAAAAGTCGTCCAAAAACGGAGCTTAGGACTCCAGGGAAGGTATAAAGTAATTGGTCAATTGCTGATTGTGGCGATTATCAGCCTATATTTAATTGAGGTAGGACATACTACTAATGTGGATATTCCTTTTACTGTTTGGGAGCTAGAGATTGGATTATTCTATTATATATTATTGATTTTTATGCTTCTAGGCACTTCAAATGCAGTTAATATAACAGATGGAGTAGATGGTTTGGCGGCGGGCGTGGTCATGATCAGCATGGCCGGATTTACTTTAATTGCTCTAGCTAATGACCAAAATGATATTGCGTTCTTTGGCATGACAGTGATTGGTGGGTGCTTGGGATTTATAATATTCAACGTTCATCCCGCGAAAATTTTTATGGGAGATGTGGGCAGTCTGGCACTCGGAGGAACGCTTGCGTCCATGGCGGTACTGACTAAAGCAGAACTTTGGCTAATTATCATTGGGCTGCCGTTAGTTATTGAGACTTTAAGTGTGATTGTACAAGTGGCTGTTTTTCAGACTACCGGTCAAAGAGTCTTGAAAATGAGTCCAGTACATCATCACTTGGAGTTATCGGGTTGGTCTGAATGGAAAGTCGTGACTGTTTTCTGGGGCGCTACACTATTAACCACGGCAGTAAGTGTTTTGTATATAATTTAATTTGGCTATTCAGTTAAATCAAGGAAGCAAATTAAATGTGTGCTGCAATGCTTGAGGGAGTATTTCTTTGCTCAAAATCATACCAGCGGACCGATTTTGGAAAAGTTGTTTTACTGTCTAGCCGAACGCAGTGAGGGAGTTTTAACGCAGCCCAACATCGGGAGCGTGGTTACAGCCAGCTCAGCAAAGCCATGAGCAAAAGTATTGTAACACCAAATACGGAATTTATCCTGATTTAACTTGATAACCATATAATTTAATAAATTTTGAGATGAATTTTAGAATTTAACTGAATGGCTATATATTGGAATAATCCTTACTATGAGGAGCGTAAAGAATGCCAGTTAATTTTAATGCAGTCAAACGGTGCTTGGTTTTGGGCTTGGGGAAAAGTGGTAAATCGGCTGTAAGAGCATTGAATGAGTATTTTCAAATTCCGGTAACGGTGGCCGATCGAAACCCCTTAGACATTTTGCCCGGAGGCCGAGAAATTGTTCAATACTATGGTGCTAGATTTTATCAAGAAGAAGAACTGATGGAAAATATTGATGACTTTGATTTGATCATCAAAAGCCCTGGCATATCAATTACAAACCCTTTAATAAAAGCTTCTGAAAAACAAGGAATAAAAACTCTTGATGAATTTGAACTGGGGTACCAAATACTTATAGACCGGTTTCCCCAAATAAGAGAAAAACTCATTGCAGTTACAGGCACCAACGGAAAAACGACCACGACAGAATTGCTGACGGAGATATTTAAAAACAACAATCTCCCTGCTTTATCCGCGGGGAATGTAGGCAGTCCTTTGAGTACAAAAGCTCTAGAGGTTTCCGGTTGTGAGTATTTAATTTTAGAAGTATCGAGTTTTCAACTTCAGTATACTGAAGATTTTACACCCCATGTAGCTGTAATCCTAAACATCACGCCAGATCACTTGGATTGGCATGGAAAGCATGAACATTATATTGCTGCTAAAAGCAGGATTTTCATGAACCAAACAGAAAAAGATTATACCATATTAAATTATGATGATGAAGGGGTTCGCTCCCTTAATGCTAAAAAGGCCGGTAAAATTGTGTGGTTTTCCAGGGATTATAAAGAAAATTTGGATATGGGGGCATATATAGCGGCAGACAAATTGCTTTATAGGGTGAACCAGTCATGGGCCTCTCTTTCCATCCACGAATTTTCTTTACCGGGGGTTCATAATCAGGAAAACATATTAGCAGCCTGTGCTGCTTGTGGCCCATTTCAATTATCACAAAAAAGCGTGAACCATGCTTTAAAAAGTTTCCCTGGTGTTGCTCATAGAATGGAATACGTTGATAAAATGAGCGGAGTTGCTTTCGTTAATGATTCAAAAGGTACAAACATTGAAGCGACGAAAAAAGCCATTGTTTCTTATCGCTCGCCGGTGATTTTGATTGCTGGAGGTAAAGAAAAAGGCGCTGATTTTACTGAACTGGCAAAAGCGATTTATCAAAGCAGCGTAAAAAAAGTTGTTTTGTTAGGTGAAACCAGCGAAAGAATAAAGACGGCATTAAAGAAAAATGGATTCCATAAAGTGGAAATCGTTGATGATCTGGAAATAGCAGTGAATTTGGCTTATCAACAAGCCGTTCCAGGAGATATTGTATTGCTTTCCCCAGCTTGTGCTAGCTGGGATATGTACCCCAACTTTGAAGCCAGAGGGGAGCACTTCAAAAGGCAAGTATCTACCCTGGGGAGGAGATACAATGAACCATAATGGGGACCAGAAAAACACACAAATGGAAACTAACAGATCTTCTCCGGACCTGATTTTGTTAATTATTGTCTTGTGTTTGGTTGCTATTGGTTTGATCATGGTGTTTAGCTCTAGTGCAACCTTGGCCCAGTCTCGTTATGGTGAGTCCTATTATTTTTTAAGACGGCAAGCTGTTTGGGCATTACTCGGCTTCATCGGGATGTATATAGCGTCGCGGATCAGGTACTGGAAATGGAAAGACTTATCTGTTCCTCTATTGGCTTTAAATTTTTTCCTTTTGGCAGCAGTTTTTATTCCTGGGATCGGCGCGGAAGTGCATGGGGCTGAACGGTGGTTATATGTCAACGGAATTACCATTCAACCGGCAGAATTCACAAAACTTGCTCTAGTGATATGCGTTTCTACATATATTGCACGCTGTATAAATGAAAGCCAGTTGAAAAGTATAGTCATAAGCATTTTAATTGTGGGGACAAGTTGTTTTTTGATTCTATTGCAGCCAGACATGGGCACCACCATTGCTGTAGTTTTGACTGCTTTTGTAATTATCTTTGTGGCTGGCGTTAACTTGATTTATATACTTGGACTGGGGTCTGCTTCAATCCCAATTGTTTTTTCCCTGGTGATGGGAGAACAATACCGGATACAAAGGTTATTATCATTTTTAAACCCCTGGGAAGACCCAATGGGGAGTGGCTATCAAGTCATTCAATCCTTATATGCTTTAGGCCCTGGTGGGTTAATTGGATCTGGGCTTGGGAGAAGCAGGCAAAAACTATTTTATCTCCCAGAACCCCATAATGATTTTATTTTTGCCGTATTAGGGGAAGAATTAGGGTTTATAGGTACTTTTCTGGTGGTTGCCTTGTTTTTAGCGTTGATTTGGAGGGGTTACAAAATTGCTGTTCATGCTCCTGATTTTTTTGCAGCTTTATTGGCTGCCGGTATCACCGCTATGATAGGGCTGCAGGCATTCATAAATATTGGTGTGGTGACAGCTTCTATCCCGGTGACGGGGATTAATTTACCTTTTATTAGCGCGGGCGGCTCTTCTTTGTTTTTTACTCTAGTGGGTATTGGTATCCTTTTAAATATTTCCAAACATACCAGGAAAAACAGCCGTGAAAAAATAAATTTATAGAGAAAAAAACATTCTATCTTTAAAAGTAATCAGAAGCAAGTTCGGAGTAATGAACTTATAGATATGAGGGATGAATATGAGAATGGTGCTAAGCGGAGGGGGAACGGGCGGGCACATTTATCCTGCCCTGGCAATAGCAAGAAAATTAAAGCAGATCAATCCTGATTCCGCCATTTTATATGTAGGGACAAAAAAAGGATTGGAGCAAAAACTTGTTAAAGAAGAAGATTTTGAATTTACCACCGTGACTGCCCGGGGATGGGCACGAAAAATTAATTTGGAAACGTTTTATTTTATCTTGGATCTGGCTAAAGGGATACTAGAATCCCTTCGCTTAATAAAAAAGTTTGCCCCACAAGTCACTGTTGGAACGGGTGGCTATGTTTGTGGACCCATCTTGATTGCATCGAAGTTAAAAGGTGTGCCGATTATAATTCATGAACAAAATGTTATCCCTGGTATCACCAATCGCATATTTTCAAGGTTTGCTGATTGTACATGTGTGAGTTTCCCTGAGTCCAAGGAGTACTTTAAAAAAGCTAAAAGAATAGAGATTACAGGGAATCCCAGGGCTGAAGCATTAATGGATTACATGAAACGGTCTTTCCAAAATCGTACGCATTTCAGACAAGTTGGTTTAAAACAAGGGCAGACCCTCTTGATTGTTGGGGGCAGCCGCGGCGCAGAAAAAATAAATCAGGCAGTATTAGAGATAATGCCTGATTTGGTTACTTTAAATATAAATAAAATCGTATATATAACGGGTGAGAGATATTATAAACAGGTTTTAAAAGCATTACAGAGTTTTAAATTTGAAAAGGGAGCAGAAAAATTATCTATTTATCCTTACATGGAAGATTTGCCGGGAGCAATATTGGCCTCCACCCTAGTTATTAGCAGGGCAGGAGCGACTACGATTGCTGAACTTACTGCGGCGGCCAAACCTGCAATTTTGATACCTTCTCCCAATGTAACAGATGAACACCAGTGGTTAAATGCAGTGGCCATGAGAAATAGAGGTGCTGCCCGTATCATGAAAGAAGGTGAATTAAGTGGTGAACAACTTAAAGCATTAGTCAAAGAAATTATTGAAAACCCTGCTTTACTTGAAGAAATGAAATTGGGAGCTACAAAGCTTCAGTTTCCCCGGGCTGCCAGCACGATTTGCGAAATAGCTCAGCAATTAGCAAAAAGGAAGCCGGGTGTAAACAATGAAAGACTATAATAAGCGGAGATCACCGAGAGGGGAAAAGAAAAACAGGAAAGCAATATGGGTAATTATTCCTATATTATTAGGCCTTATTGCCCTTGTTTTATTCGGTCGTTCAAGCTATTTTGAAATAGATGAAGTCTATATCGAAGGAAAACAAGAATTGAACCGGGAAGATATAATGGAAAAAGTAGACGAACAAGAACTTAACTATTGGCTTATAAATCTTGAAAAACTAGAAGAATCATTAAAGGATAATCATTGGATTAAAGAAACACCATTGTTAAAAAAAGAATTTCCGAATACCTTGTTTATTAATGTTTCGGAAAGAAGGCCTGCAGCAGTCTGGAGAAGTGGGGAGACATATTACAAGGTGTCATCTGATCTTATGATTTTAGAAAGAGAAGAACAACCCTCTGGTCAATATCCCTATTTATCAGGATTTGAATTATCTGAAGGGGAAGCAAAAATTGGGGAGAAGCTGCACAAAGACTTATCTAGCAAATTTGAAATACTTTTTGAAGAAATACTGGCTAGAGATATAATGGAGGTGGATGAGATTTACAAGCACAACCTCCAACAGGTTAAACTTTTTATACCTGGAGAAAGGGTGGTAAGACTTGGAAGATTGGAGCAAGTGGAAGAAAAAATGCATGCTTTTTCCCTGGTAAAGGAAGAATATTATCAAAAAAGCAGTGACTATGTCCTTGATTTAAGAGTGCCGGAGCAGCCGGTTTTAATTCAACCTGAGGACATGGAGTAAAAGTGCTTTTCATTTAAAACAGATGATCAATACATCTAACGACTGAATCCATTTAATATTAACTGGGCCGGGTAAACTTGATCAGCTTATTTAAGCTTCTATTTGAGAATAATGATTTTTAAAAAGGAGATTATTATCCAGTGTTGAAATACTTAATAAAGTATTTTAGCTTGGATGCGGGAGGTGCTAACTTGGCTACGAAGAATGTCATCACGGCCCTGGATATTGGCTCAACTCATGTCCGCGCAATGATAGCCGAACCGGGTTCTGGTGGGAACATCAACATAATAGGTGTTGGGACCAGCCTATCTAGGGGGATAAAAAATGGCGGAATTATTGATCTGGAAAAAACAACAGATGCGATTGCCAACGCTATAGAGCAAGCAGAGAGAATGGCGGGAGTGGAAGTGAATTCAGCTTTTGTAGGTATTATTGGAGCCCATGTGCAGCTAATAGAGAATAATGGTGTTGTTGCGGTGAGTCGGGAAGATAAGGAAATAACTCCTGAAGATGTGGAGAGAGCCATCCAAGCAGCTAAAGTTATTGCACTGCCTCCCGATAGGGAAATTTCTGATGTGATTCCCATTCAATTTATTGTAGATGGCTACGACGGCATCAGAGATCCTGTTGGCATGCTTGGCGTAAGGATGGAAGTTGAGGCCCTGGTGGTTTCAGGAAAAAGCACGAGCATACATAATATGTTAAGATGTGTTTCTAGAGCAGGTTTAGAAGTGGATGGTATGGTTTTAAATTCTATAGCCAATGGAGAAGCCTTACTTACTTATGACGAAAAAGAATTGGGGGTTGCATCAATTGATATTGGTGGAGGCACCACGGAAATTAGCTTTTTCCGAAATGGCCACCTGGAGGAGATAGACGTGATTTACATTGGAGGCAATCATATATCCAATGATATTGCCGTGGGATTAAAAACACCGCAAAAAGAAGCTGAACAACTTAAAATCAAGCATGGATTTGCCATTGCTGAAATGGCAAATGAAGAAATTCTTGAGATTGCCCAAGTAGGAGAAAGGGCCCCTATCAAAATTTCTACCCAGGAATTGGCAGAAATAATAGAGCCAAGAGTTCAGGAGATATTTCAGATGGTATATGCACGACTAGGTAAATTGGGGTACCAAACCAAGGATTTACCTGCCGGGATAGTTTTGACAGGAGGCGTCACAAAACTAGATGGAATAAAAGAAATAGCGGAATATGAGTTGAATCTCCCTGTTCGGATTGGTGAACCCAAAGTGCTTGGTGCTAACAATCCAATATATACGACCAGTGTGGGCATACTCAGGTATGTTCATAGTAACGAACTGCAGCAAATGGTGGCAGAGAAAAACACAAATTCTTCAGTAACTGGTTTATTTACCAGGATCAAAGAATGGTTTCTTGATTTTTTTGAATAACAGGTGGTACCTGAAATGAGGAGGGAGCTAGATGTTGGAATTTGACTTAGAGACGGATCAATCAGCCCAATTAAAAGTTATTGGTGTTGGTGGCGGAGGCAGCAATGCGGTCAATCGAATGATTCACTCTGGATTACAAGGCGTGGAGTTTATTGCGGTCAACACTGATGCGCAGGCACTAAACATGTCTGAAGCAGATTTAAAATTACAGTTGGGGCAAAACTTAACCAAAGGCTTGGGTGCAGGCTCTGACCCTGAAATAGGCAAAAAGGCCGCTGAAGAAAGTAAAGAAGAAATTGAACAGGCATTAAACGGAGCAGATATGGTCTTTGTGACTGCTGGAATGGGGGGTGGTACCGGAACTGGCGCAGCACCTGTGATTGCTCAAGCAGCAAGAGGATTAGGGGCTCTAACTGTAGGCGTTTGCACGAAACCTTTTACATTTGAAGGCAAAACACGGCAAAATCAGTCAAATGAAGGCATAAAAGAGATCAAGCAGTGCGTGGACACCCTGATTGTTATTCCTAATGACAGATTGCTCCAGGTGGTGGAAAAGAAAACTACCATGCTTGAAGCTTTTAAAGTAGCAGATGAAGTACTGTTACAGGGCGTACAGGGCATATCAGATCTCATAACTGTGCCGGGACTTATCAACTTGGATTTTGCTGACGTAAAAACAATTATGTCCAATACTGGTTCAGCACTTATGGGTATTGGCATCAGCGGCGATGATGACAACAGAGCGGAAGAAGCTGCCAAAAAAGCTATCGAAAGCCCCTTACTTGAAACGAGTATAGAAGGCGCCCAAGGCATTTTGATGAATGTTACTGGCAGTTCCAATATGAACTTAATTGAAGTGAATCAAGCGGCCAACATTATTGTAGAGGCTGCGGACGAAGAAGCCAATATTATTTTTGGTGCTGTTATCGACGAGAACTTAGAAGAGGAACTCAAAGTAACAGTCATCGCTACTGGATTTGAAGAGGACAGAAGGGATCAGTTAAGAAGTTACAAACAGCAAGGGCAACTTGCTGAAGAAGGGTTGTCTGAATCAGCTTTTGCTGGAGAGGATCTTAATATCCCTGCTTTTTTAAGGCGAAGAAAAAAATCAAGCAAATAGGGGTCTCCCTTTGAGCTTGTTTAGAGGAAAATCATTGATTTAAGCTAAGTGAGCAGGATACAATCAGAGAGGGAATGTTGGAAAAATAAGACAATTACAAAGAAAAGAAAAAAATACAAAGAAACGAAAAAATAGCAGCAATTCGCAAACAATAAAGTTGGTTTCATGTTTTAGCGGTCACCATCGCCGCATTTCAAATATGCTTCTCATTTGCAGCGATAATTATAGTGGTGATGATGGTTATTCTCATGTTGATCAAGATGTTTTGCTTAAATTTGGTGTTTTAGCTTATTATTCAGGTCACCTATCTAATATGATTTATATTATAAGTTAATCGTTTTCCCAGGTTTAATTGCGAAATGGAGGGCTTTGATGCGACAGATGAATTTTAAAGAAGCAGGCAATGGCGTCGTTTACTTAACCAGCCGTTTTTTTGCACGAGATGGCGTAACCATTGCTTTTTCCACGCGTTTTGGTGGTGTAAGCCCTTTTCCTTTTAACAGTTTGAATTTGGGTCTAAGTGTGCCTGATAGTAAAGAAAACGTAATAGAGAACCGTTTAAGGTTTGTTTCTGCCTTGGGCGGAGATTGTGAAAATGTGGTGTTAGGTGAACAAGTGCACGGGTGTAAAGTGGAAAAAGTAAACGAGCCAGGCTCTGAAGAAATATTAAAAGGGGAAGCCCCGGGTATAGGTGAAACAGACGGTCTCATCACAAAAGTGCCCAATATACCATTAATGGGGAGTTTTGCAGACTGTGTTCCTATTTTCCTTTTAGAGCCTGGAATTCCCATTGCTGGATTAATCCATGCTGGCTGGCGAGGGAGTTTTAAGGAAATTGCGAAAAAAGCTGTAAGAATGATGCAAGAAATGGGTGGAAAACCAGATAGAATAAAAGCTATTCTGGGCCCGTCCATCGGGCCTTGTTGTTACCAGGTAGGGAAAGAAATATACAATCAGGCAGTGGAGATTGGCCACCCCTTACAAGTGTTTGCGTTTAAAGGTCAAAATATGTTCCTGAATTTATGGCAATTAAATACAAATCAGTTAATAAGAAGCGGGGTTTTAGAAAAAAACATTATCAACAGCCAAATATGTACTTGCTGTGAGAACGATATATTTTTTTCCTATAGAAAAGGGTACCATAATACTGGACGAATGATGGGGATGATTTTTTTGAATTGAAATCATATATACGTATTTATTATTGTGGGGACAAAGGAGGGGGAAACCATGAAGTCCAGTCAAAATTCAAAAAAAATTATAGAATTCCCCTCTTCTGCGGAACATAATTCTAGAAACAAATCAATTTATCCTTTACTGCTGGTCATAATAATCCTGGTGATACTCTTTTTACTCTTTTCATGGTTTCGGTCTTTCCTTTTTTCCTGGTTTACCACAGTTGAAATGGTGACAAAAGAGGATATAGAAAAAGAAATAGAAAGTGAAATTACGGCTATTGTCCGAGATGAAAAAGTAATCCGTTTGCCTGCGAACCATGACTACACGCAGCACATTAAAGAAGGAGAGCGGGTGAATAGAAGGCAGGAAATATTTACATGGATACCCCGTTCTTATGCTGGAAGGAATGCATACAAAGAAGACCACAATAAAGAGGAAAGAATTCGTGAATTGATGGGGAATATTTCTTCAGGATGGCAAGATATAGAAGGCCATGTCAATAAAACTCTGACTGTTTATGAACAAAAAGATAACGAAAAGAAGGAAAGCGAATCGCAAGCAAACAGAACTATTGTTGGAGACAAAGAATCTGATATTGTAAAACATGGGATCACCGCACCGGAACCAGGATTGATCAGCTTTTATGTTGATGGGCTGGAAGATAAATTGACCGCTGAACGAGAATTGTCGCCAAAGGAATTGAAAGCATTATATGAAGATTATCAGGGGCCAAAAAGCATCAATCCTTCTGAACCCGGTGGGCATATGTCACCTGGATTTAGATTGGTGGATAATTATAGTTGGCAGGCTTTTGTTGTCATTCCGAAAAAGTACGGTGATGACTTAAGCCAGGGGGACCGGCTTGAAGTAGAATTTGGTTTCGCCCCAAATGTCACTATTACAGGCGAAGTTATACGTTTAGATAAGTTTAACCAAGGGTACGTTTCGCTATTGGAGTTTAATAGAGAAGTGCAAGAGTTCTGGAAGCACCGATTCGCGAATGCTTCAATCTATTTAACCGGGGGAACCGGCTATAAATTGCATAACCGGGCCCTAGAAGAGGTGGATGGTGATGTTGGCGTTTATACTGTAGAACAAGGGGTGGCAAAATTCAAACCTGTAGAAATTTTAGGTGAAGCCGATTGTGAACATGTTTTCGTTCAGGGCCTGGAAGAAGGGGAACTGGTCATACAAAATTCCTTTTTTGTGGGAGAAGGAGATATTTTACAATAAACTTTGCTTAACTATTATTGTATTGCAAAGGGGAGTAATAAATGCCTGGGGAAATCAAAAAGAATGTAAAATGGGTCTACCAGCAAATAGAGGAGTCTGCTCGAAAGAGTTATAAATCAAAGGAAGATATAAGATTAGTGGCTGTTACAAAATATGCGGGTATAGAACAAATAGAAGAATTAGTCAGGTTCGGAGTGACAGAAATTGGAGAAAACAAAGTTCAGGAAGCGCTGCCAAAGATTGAAAGCCTGTCTGATATGAACATCACTTGGCATTTTGTAGGGCATTTACAAAGCAATAAAGTTAAATATGTTATTGATCATATTTCTTTATACCAATCACTAGACCGGATTTCACTAGCCAAAGAGTTAAACAAACGCGCCCAGAAAAAGAACAGAAAGATAAATGCTTTAGTGCAAGTTAATATTGGCGAAGAAGAGCAAAAACACGGGTTATCTATAGAGGAAGTAGAATCCTTTGTGGATTTGGTATTAAATGAATGCAACTATTTGAATATACAAGGATTAATGACCATGCCGCCTTATACGCCTGACCCTGAAGATAACCGGGCGCTTTTTAACAGAATGAAGCAATTATTTGATTTACTCAGCGATAAGTTTGGTCATGAATATTTTCAATACCTTTCTATGGGAATGTCTCATGACTTTCAAGTAGCCATCGAAGAAGGCGCTAATATGGTAAGAATTGGTAGGGTGCTGTTTCAAACTCAAAATGAGGGGGGACAAAAATGAGTTTCTTTGAACGGATTCTTGTATTCTTAGGTTTGGCAGAAGAAATGGAAGACGAGGAATATTATTATGACGAAGAAGAGTTAGATTCAGCAGGTGATGAAATGCCAGCGGGGAAAACCCGGGTGGACTCAAATGCTACACCGGATGAACCAAATCATGAAAAGGATTTGAATCAAGGAACAAGTCCCGTTGTTCCGCTGAGAGGGGAGCGTAATAAAATGAGTAAGATTTATCTTTTGGTTCCGGAACAGTTTGAGCAAGCGCAGCAAGTGGGCAAATTCTTAAAACAAGGTGTCCCAGTGATCGTTAACTTGAAAGAGTTGGATAAAGCTAACGCAAAACAATTTATTGATTTTATTAGCGGCACAATTTTTGCTTTAGATGGCTCTTTACATAAAATAAACCACCAGGTTTTCCTTTTCTCGCCATCTAGTGTGGTGATTGAAGGTGAAATTGCTGCCTTAGAAGAGGTAGACCTATTCGATATGGATGATACCTTGATTAAGGAATGAATAAAAACAATCAAATTCAAACCAACCTTTTACAGGAGTGACGTTAATGGATCAAGAGAAACAAAAGATTTTGGCACACTTTCCCGACTCTTTTGACCAAGAATTGGCCAGTAATATATACGACAAACTTGAGCGGGTTAGATCAAATCATACAAAAGAAAAGACTGATTTTTTAGACCCACACCAGTTAGAACTGGTTGAAAAAGTGAGTAATAATTTTGTTGAGGTGGCTGCATTTTTTCATGGAGGATTACCAGGATCTAAGAGAAATAAATGTATTTTTTACCCGAAATCTTGGAATTGGACCCCCCAGATGAAAGATTTAGGGATTCAAGTTCTTGAAATCGAGGGCAAATTTGAGTTTGAGCCTATCCATCACCGCGATGTCCTTGGTGCCGTTTTAAGTTTAGGAATTAAAAGAGAAAAAGTAGGGGATATCATAACAGGCAAAAAAGATGAAGCAGGCTTTATCTATATAGCTTTAGATTTTGAAATCTCACGGTACGTTGCAGATAATTTAATTAAAATCAAAAATACAGGTGTTTCATTAACCCCAGCTGACCAGGAAGCGCTTCCTTACCTTCAGGAATATACCAAAGAAGTTTCGGGGACAGTATCTAGTTTAAGGTTGGATTCTGTTGCTAGCATAGGGTTTGGTGCATCAAGAAGTAAAATGAACCAATTGATAAAAGCTGAAAGATTGAAATTAAATTGGAAACCTGTCAAAGATCCTAAAATAAAAGTTGCATCAGGGGATACTATTTCATTAAAGGGTAAGGGAAGGGTTAAGGTAGCTAGCGTAGGCGGAAAAAGCCGTAAAGGCCGGATTCATGTATTGATGCAAAGGTATAAATCTTAACATGGAGGTGAGCATATGACATTAACCCCCCTGGATATCCATAATAAAGAGTTTTCCAGGTCTTTCCGGGGTTATAACCGGGAAGAAGTCAACGAATTTCTGGATCGTATTGTAAAAGACTATGAAAGTATTATTAAGAAAAACATTGAATTAAAGGAAGAGGTTGAGAAGTTAAACAGTAAGTTAGAGCATTATCAGAAAATGGAAGAAACCCTTCATAATGCCATTATAGTAGCACAAGAAACGGCTGAAGAAGTAAAAGAGAGCGCTAGAAAAGAAGCGGAAGTCAAGAAAAAGGAAGCGGACACAGAAGCTAATCGCCGCTTGGAAGAAGCTAATAATGAGGTGGTTAAGTCTCGGTATGAACTTGAAAAACTAAGGAAGCATATTTTAGCGCAAAAAACACATTTTAAATCTATTCTGAACACCCAATTAGAGTTACTGGAATCGGAAGAATGGCTTGATGAAAAACCGGCTGCATTAAATTTATCGGAGGAAGATAAGGATAAAGATATTGCAAAAGAGCAAGATGAGCAGGAAGAAAAGAAGGACGAAAAAGAAGAAAAAGAAATGACAACCTCCCAAACGGAAACTGATAGTTTGGATGCAGAGGATTATCATGAAGGAGCAATCACTACAGGGGAAGGTGAAAATCAAGATGAAGAGGATTGGAAAAAATGGGAAGGCAATGAAGGCAACAACGAAAAGGCAGAAGAGTAGACCCCCAGGGTCAAAAGCTTATCATAATTGGGCTAAAAATAGCTAATCAAGAAGGCGAGGATGATGTACAAGGTAATAATGATGTAATTGAAAGTTTAAGAGAAATATGCTATAATCTTTTTCTGTAATAATAATTATAATGGCGAAGAGGGAAAGAGTAGCCTGGATAAATAATAAACAGAGAGCTGGTGGGGCTGAGAGCTAGCGGCATTTTCCGGGTGAAGATCATTCCTGAGCCCCTCAAGTAAAAATGAAGTAGCTTGAGGCGTTGACGGCGTTAATTGTCTTGAGTGGTCAGGCTATCCTGACACTAGGGTGGTACCGTGGGAAATCTCGCCCCTTGCTGGTGAGATTTTTTTGTTTCTGCCCGACTTACAGATATGAAAGTTAAATAATGAAATTATCAGTGCTTACGGGAACATTTTTGTGATTAGATTATTATAAAAAAATTATAAAAAAACTGTTAATTGGAGGTGTGATATTTGAATTATAAAGAAACTCTGAATTTGCCTCAAACCGAATTTCCCATGCGTGCAAAACTGCCCCAAAGAGAACCAGATATTTTGCGAGAGTGGGAGCAAAAGCAAATTTACCGCCAGATTCAAGAAAGCAGACAGGGTTATCCTAAATATGTACTTCATGATGGACCGCCCTATGCCAATGGAGATATTCATATGGGCACAGCTTTGAATAAAGTGCTTAAAGATATTGTCGTCAAATCAAAGACAATGGAAGGGTATGCATCGCCTTATGTGCCAGGCTGGGATACACATGGACTTCCCATTGAACACCAAATTACAAAAACGCAAAATGTAGACCGCAAAGAAATGAGCGACGTAGAATTTCGTCGATTGTGTCATGACTATGCCATGAAATATGTGGAAGTGCAAAAAGATCAATTCAAGCGACTTGGGGTAACCGGGGACTGGGAGAACCCTTATTTGACATTAACTCCTGATTTTGAAGCAGAACAAATTCGTTTATTTGGCGAAATGGCTCAAAAAGGTTATATTTACAAAGGCTTGAAGCCGGTATATTGGTGTCCTCACTGCGAAACAGCTCTTGCTGAAGCTGAAATTGAATATCAGGACAAAAGATCCCCGTCCATTTATGTGGGCTTTCCAGTAAAGGAGGATCATGGAAAATTCCCGGAACCCGAAAAAACCCAGGTGCTAATTTGGACTACTACTCCATGGACTATACCTGCCAATCTTGCCATAGCACTTCATCCAGAGCTAAAATATTCTTTGGTTTTCACTGGTGAGCAATACCTGTTATTAGCTTCGGATTTAGTAGACCAGGTTATGGAAGCAATTGACATAGAAGATTATAGGGTTGAAAAAGAGTATGACGGCTCGGAACTAGAAGGCATCATTTGCCAACATCCTTTATATGAACAGCGAGAATCCATACTGGTTTTAGGAGAACATGTCACCCTGGAGCAGGGTACAGGGAGCGTACACACTGCTCCTGGACACGGCCACGAGGATTATGAAATAGGGCTAAATTATAATTTAGAAATTTTTTCTCCCATTGACGAGGTGGGTAAATTTACTGAAAAAGCTGGCCAATTTTCTGGCATGTTTTATGACGAAGCAAACAAAGCAATTACTAAAGAATTAGAAGCGAATGGTTATTTGTATTCTTTAGATTTTATGACTCATCAATACCCCAATTGTTGGCGGTGTAAAAAGCCTGTGATTTATAGAGCTACTGAACAATGGTTTGCCTCGGTCAATGGTTTTCGTGAGGAAGCCTTGGAAGCCATCCAGAATGTTAAATGGATCCCCCATTGGGGGAAAGGGCGAATAGAAAGTATGGTGCAAAACAGAGATGATTGGTGTATTTCCAGACAAAGGGTCTGGGGAGTGCCCCTGCCCATATTTTACTGTCAAGTATGTAATCAAGAGTTAATCACCCCTGAATCCATAGAAGCGGTTGCTCAGTTGTTTGCCAGGGAAGGATCTAATGCCTGGTTTCAAAAGACAGCCGATCAAATACTTCCGGAGCACATAACCTGTCAGTGTGGCAGCGGGGACTTCACTAAAGAAGCAGACATAATGGATGTTTGGTTTGATTCTGGTTCCACGCATCGAGCCGTGTGTGAGCAACGAGAAGAATTGACTTGGCCAGTGGATATGTATTTAGAAGGAAGCGACCAGTATAGGGGATGGTTCCAGTCATCTCTATTGACAGCCGTGGCTACAAAAGGCCAAGCGCCTTATCGCACTGTGCTGACAAATGGCTGGGTGGTAGATGGTCATGGCAGAAAAATGAGTAAATCTTTAGGAAATGTGATGGCCCCTCAAGAGATCATTGACCGTTTTGGTGCGGATATTTTACGTTTATGGGTGGCTTCGAGTGAATTTAAACACGACGTGCGAGTTTCGGAAAAAATACTAAAACAAACCACGGAAAGCTATAGGAAAATCAGGAACACGGCTCGTTTTATACTGGGCAACCTTTATGATTTTGATCCACATCGAGATATGGTGAATATAGAAAACATGAAAGAGATTGATCGGTATATACTCTCTAGGCTGCAGCAAGTGATAAAAACCTCTATTCAAGCATATGATCGGTTCGATTTTCATGAGTTTTTCCACCTGGTCCATAATTTTTGTGTCGTTGAATTGAGCCAGTTTTATCTAGATGTAATAAAAGACCGTATATATACAATGCCGGCCGACTCCAAGGAACGGAAAGCAGGTCAAACGACCATGTACTATGTATTAGATGCTTTAGTGCGGTTGTTAGCCCCAGTATTAAGCTTTACTAGTGAAGAGATTTGGTCACATATCCCGGGGGAAAGAGAAAAATCCGTGCATATCAGTGAATTTCCTAGAACAAGGACAGAACTTTTGGATCCAGAACTGGAACAAAAATGGGAAGCGTTTCTGTTATTTAGAAGAGAAGTAGCGAAAGCACTAGAAGAGGCCAGACAAGATAAAAAAATTGGAAGCTCACTGGAAGCAAAAGTTGCCATTTATCCAGATGCACACAGCAAAGAAAAATTAGCGCCATTTGCGGATTCTTTGGCAGAACTGTTTATTGTATCCCAGGCCCAGTTAATGGGAGAAGAAAACCCGAGTCAGGCTGTTATTGATTCTGCACTATCGGTGGAAGAAACAGAAACCGGTTCTACAATTATTATCAACTTGGCTGAAGGCGAAAAATGCCCACGCTGTTGGAATTATCATCCTGATGTGGATGAGGAAAAGGACGTCTTATGCCCCCGGTGTGATCACGTATTATCAAAGCGCTAAAAAGAGATGGTAAATTTAGTGGCCAAACCCCTGATTTAGCAAGGATTTGGCCACTAAATTTTTAAAGTTCATTATAGAGAATTTTAGGGTTAAATATTTGTTGATCTTGGACAAGGTAGATTAGTAAAATTAACAAAGAAAGTGAAGTTTGATATAGAAATATGATAAAATCAGAAACACAAGTGGGGACATGGAAGTATATATTTTGGAGCTCCTGATCTTGTGTCTAAACATCAGGGGATTTTTGAAGGATGGTTTTTTATGGCTGATGAAAACGAAAATGAAAATGAAAACGGAAATGAAAACGAAAATGAAACAACAAGACTAAAAAAGGAAATGGCTAAAATTGCTGATCGGTTGGAAAATTTAAAACTCGCAGAATATATAGAATTATTGAATAGTCCAAAAAAGTTTTTTTGGATCAATTTTTTAGCAGGCATCGCCCGTGGTGTGGGTTTTGCCCTTGGGATGACTGTGTTGGCGGGGATTATTTTGTATTTCCTGCAGCAGCTCGTTTTACTAAATTTACCCGTAATCGGTGATTTTATTGCTGAAATTGTAAAGATTGTCCAAGAGCATTTATAATTCTTGATTGCTTGTGATTCGTGTTTATTTGGAGGAGCGGATTTTTGTGAACTTTTTTGCTATCATTGTTGCTATTGTATTTTTAGATCAGGGAACCAAATATATGGTTCAGAATGGGATGGCTTTGGGGGAAAGTTGGCCAGTGGTTGAAAATATTTTTCATATCACGTATTCCAAGAATCCAGGCGCTGCTTTTGGTATTCTGGCTTATCAGACCACTTTTTTTGTGATTGTGACTATCATATTATTGGTTATTATTATGTTTTTATTTATAAAACTGGATGCGCGATTTTATCAAGTAAAAATAGCCCTAGCCCTTCAATTTGGTGGTGCAGTTGGAAATTTAATTGATAGGGTTAGGATTGGTTATGTAACAGACTTTATTGATTTTCAATTTTGGCCAATATTGAATGTGGCAGATACGGCTATTGTTATAGGCGTTGGGTTATTGGTATTATGGCTGCTGTTCCCGCCTAAACATATTCAATACCTGTTTAAAGAATAATAAAATTTGGCTATTAAGTTAAATCAAGGAAAGCAAATTAAATGTGTGCTGCAATGCT
>CAZARY010000013.1:0-19172 GCA_964487675.1 uncultured Clostridia bacterium
GTCTGCATACCGGGTGGTGTGAAAGCTTAAAAAGCTTTTACACCACCCTTTTTTTAATTGTCCAATTGTTACATTTGGAAAAATAAAAGAAAAAATCCGGTGGTCGTGTCCCTGCATTTTTTGGAGACGGACTGACCGATAGGTGTGCTGTTGAAGAAACAGCCCGGGTGTGTGCCAGGGATAGATTGGCAAGGTTTTGCGGAAACCGGGGTATTCGTTTTATAGAGTACGAATAGAGTGTGAATAAAACACGAAGATTTTAAAGATATCGGGCATATCCTTTTTTGCTCTTAATTGGGCCCTTGATCTAACTTGATGGATCGTAGGCAAATTAAAAACCAACCGTGGATTTTGAACAAGAAAAATGGAAAAACTCATTCATATAAAAAGGGATTTTTTCATCTAATGTATAATAATACATATAGAATCGTCATAAAATTATTGGAGGACAAATTATTATTACTGACTAATGAATGATTGGTCAATATTGAGGCGGGAATGGTGAGTATGGATGCTATGTGAGTATGGATGCTATGAACTTATCTTCCAATTAATCAACCCTGATACGCACCGTGCGTAGGGGCAGAAAATTCAGATTATTCGACAAATGGAGGTGATTTTGTGAGTGACCCCCAAAAAACGCCGCTTTATGAGATTCACAAGGATAGGGGTGGAAAGGTCATTGATTTTGGTGGGTGGTGGCTGCCGGTACAGTTTAGTGGCATAATCGATGAAGTGAAAGCGACCAGAAATGGGGCCGGACTTTTTGATGTATCTCACATGGGTGAAGTGCTTGTAGAAGGACCAGGTGCCTTGGAATATTTACAGAAGATGGTCCCAAATGATGTGAGTCGACTCAAAGACGGTAAGATTCTTTACACGCCCATGTGCTACGAAAACGGGGGGACGGTAGATGATTTCTTGATCTACCGTTTAAAAGAAAATAAATTTCTTTTAATCCCCAATGCTGCTAATAAAGATAAAGACTATGATTGGTTGGTGCAGCATAACACTGAGGGCGTTCAGATCACAGATTGCTCGGACGACTATGGGCAGATTGCCCTACAGGGACCCAACGCTCAAAAAATACTGCAAAAACTCACCGATACCCCGCTGAAAGAAATTAAATTTTTCCGTTTTAAAGAAGAATTAGACATGGATGGCATCAAAGGACTTGTTTCCAGGACTGGTTATACAGGGGAAGACGGTTTTGAAATCTATCTTCAGACAGAGGACACGCCGAAACTTTGGGAGAAAATTGAAGCAGCCGGAGAAGGAGAAGGGCTGCAGCCTGCTGGCTTAGGTGCACGGGATGTGCTGAGGTTTGAAGCCTGTCTACCTTTATATGGTAATGAGCTTTCCCCGGATATCACACCCCTGGAAGCAGGCTTGAATCCCTTTGTGAAACTAAATAAAGAGGAGGAGTTTATTGGTAAAGAAAGGCTTTTAAAACAAAAGGAAGAAGGCTTAGACCGAATGCTGGTTGGATTTGAAATGGTCGATCGCGGCATTCCCCGGCATGAGTACAAACTGCTTAAGGATGGCGAAGAAATCGGGTTTGTCAGTTCTGGTTCCCAATCACCAACCCTGGGTAAAGCTTTGGGTTTGGGATTTGTGCCCCCGGCTTATCGGGATGAGGGAACGGAACTTGAAGTGCAGATCAGAAAGAAAACGGCTAAAGCAAAAGTTATCAAAACACCATTTTACGGGAGGGGATAAAGATGGTTCATGTTCCAGAAGGACTTTTTTACACCAAAGATCACGAGTGGTTGAAAAAAGAAGGAGAGGGTAAATACAGAGTAGGCGTGACGGATTATGCCCAGCACCAGTTGGGAGATATCGTGTTTGTGGAACTGCCGGAAGAGGATGATGAATACGACCAGGAAGAAACTTTTACCGTCATTGAATCGGTAAAAGCCGTTGCCGACACTTATGCACCCATTTCCGGGACAATTTCTGAAGTTAATGAAGAACTGGAAGATAGCCCGGAGCTGATCAACCAAGATCCTTATGGTGAAGGCTGGATTGCTGTTTTCGAAGCTTCAGATGAAAGTGAACTGGATGCGTTAATGAATGCTGATGCATACAATCAGCATGTAAAAGAAATTGAAGAGGAGGAGGAGTAGTTTTGAATTACAACTATTTACCTCACACCGATAAAGATCGAAAGGAAATGTTGGCGTCTATAGGTGTGGAATCTGTTGAAGAGCTGTTTAAAGATATCCCTAAATCGCTCTGGATGAAAAGGGAACTGGATCTGCCCGAACCCCTGTCCGAAATGGAACTTAAACAGCACCTACAGGAATTGGCAGGCAAAAATCAGGACCTAACTGAGCATACACCGTTCATAGGTGCTGGGGTTTATGACCACTATATCCCTAGTGTGGTCGGGCATATGCTGAAGCGGAGTGAGTTTTATACTGCTTATACCCCTTACCAGGCGGAAGCCAGTCAGGGGACTCTACAGACGATATTTGAATATCAGACCATGATCAGCGAACTGACCGGTATGGAAGTATCCAATGCCTCCATGTATGATGGGGCGACTTCTGTAGCGGAAGCAGCCTTGATGGCTCTGAAAGCTGCCAAAGGAGATGTGGTCCTGGTTTCTGAAACCGTTCATCCTAGCTATATCAGGGTGCTGCGTACTTATGTGGAAGCCCAGGATTTTGAAGTCCAAATGGTGCCAGCCAAAAACGGTATAACCGACGTGGCAGCTTTGGAAGATCAGCTCAATAAAGAAGTGGCTTGTTTTGTGGCGCAAAACCCGAACTTCTTTGGCAATATTGAGCAGTTGGACGGGGTTAAAGAAAAACTGCAGGAGCACAAAGCAATGTTTGCTGTTTGTGCAGATCCCATTTCCTTGGCTATTATGAAGCCTCCGGCTGAGTATGGGGCAGACATCGTGGTGGGAGATGGGCAAAGCTTAGGAAACCCCATGAACTTCGGGGGGCCGCTGATGGGTTTCTTTGCTAGCAGTAAAAAATTGATGCGGAAGATGCCAGGACGTATTATCGGGGAGACAAAGGACTTGGAAGGCAATAGGGGGTATGTGATGACGCTTCAAACCCGGGAACAGCATATCCGACGGGAAAAAGCCACTTCCAACATTTGCTCCAACCAGGCTCTAAACTCCCTGGCTGCTGGCATTTACATGACATTAATGGGCCCGGATGGCATGAAACAGGTGGCCAACCTGTGCCTGCAAAAAGCAAATTATGCCAAAGAACAAATTGCTGCGTTACCGGGATATGAAGTGGCTTTTGATCAACCTCATTTTAAAGAATTTGTTATCAAAACGCCGAAGCCGGTTCCAGAAGTTAACCAGGCCTTGATGGAACATAAAATTGTTGGAGGACTCGACTTAGAGTGGTACTATCCAGATATGAAAAACCATATGCTGGTATGTGTGACTGAGAAGCGGTCAAAAGAAGATATTGACAAATTGGTAAGCGGATTGGAGGGTATCAAATGACAAAAGAGCAGCCCTTAATCTTTGAACTAAGTGGAGAAGGGAGAAAAGGTTTTTCACTGCCCGAGTGCGATGTACCGGAAAAAAGCATGGAAGAGCTCATACCAGAAAAAGATATTCGAAAAGACCCACCCGGGCTGCCGGAAGTGTCGGAAAATATGGCAGTAAGGCACTATATCGATCTATCAATCAAAAACCACCATGTGGACAAAGGATTTTATCCTCTGGGGTCCTGTACCATGAAATATAACCCTAAGGTGAATGAAGATATTGCCGGTTTACCTGGTTTTTCCCAGCTGCATCCTTATCAGCCTGAAGAGCAAATTCAAGGGACGCTGGAGATGCTTTACAACCAGGAACAGTTAATTAATGAAATCACAGGGATGGACCGGGTGACTTTTCAACCGGCGGCAGGCGCCCATGGGGAATTAACAGGGATGTACCTGGTCAAAGCATACTTGGAGTCAAAAGGCGAGAAGCGAACGAAAATGCTCTGCCCAGATTCCGCTCACGGAACAAACCCGGCAAGTGCTGCCATGGCAGGATTTGAACTGGTGGAGATTCGATCAGACAGCCGTGGGCTCTTATGTGTGGCAGACCTTAAAGAGCATCTAGATGAAGACGTGGCTGGCATTATGCTTACCTGTCCCAATACCCTTGGGCTCTTCGAGTGTGAGATCAAGGAAATTGCGGAAGCTGTTCACGAAATAGGCGGCCTGCTTTATTATGATGGGGCTAACTTAAATGCCATAATGGGTTATGCTCGACCTGGCGATATGGGCTTTGATATTGTTCACTTAAATTTACACAAAACCATGTCTACGCCCCATGGAATGGGGGGGCCGGGAAGTGGCCCCATTGCAGTGAAAGACTACCTGGAACCCTTTTTGCCGGTACCTGATATCAAAAAAGAAGGCGATCAGTTTAAATTTGATTACGATGTGCCCCATACGATTGGTAAGGTTCACGGTTTTTATGGAAACGTGAATGTGTCCCTGAAAGCATACAGTTATATGCGGTTTATGGGTGCAGAAGGCTTAAACCAAGCGAGCGCAGATGCGGTCTTGAATGCCAATTATTTGAGAGAAAACCTGCGGGATGTATTTAAGCTGGAGTATGGAGAAAATCCTTGTAAACACGAGTTTGTGCTCAGCGGCAGCAGACAGAAGAAAAGACATGACGTGTCTACCATGGATATGGCCAAACGTCACCTGGATTATGGCGTTCATCCATCGATGGTTTACTTCCCCTTGATTGTGGATGAAGCCATGATGGTTGAACCCACAGAAACCGAGTCCAAGGAATCTCTCGACCAGTTTATTGATGCAATGAGAAAGATTGCCAAAGAAGCGGAAGAAGATTCAGATACGGTGAAAAATGCTCCCTACACGACTCCGGTGCGGCGCCTTGATGATGTAACGGCCAACAGGAAACCTGTGCCCAGGTGGTCCCCGAAAGAAGACTGATATCAAACTTTGGTGTACCGAACAGAGGTGGCTCAAAAAGCGCTGCCCTAAAATGAAATCTAACTATCCTGTGGAAGCGTTTTAGGCCCGGGTTTTAGCTTGACAGAGCATAGGTAAATGGGAAGTATTGAGCCGAAACCCGGGCCAAAACAGGTTTTTTAAAATTGAACGAATATGCCCACGGTAGTGGGCATTATTTACGCTAACCGGGAGGTGTTGAGAACATGGATCATGTGGATCTATTAATTGTAGGAAGCGGTCCAGGGGGCTATGTGGCTGCGCTTCGGGCTGGACAACTAGATGCCAATGTCATGATGGTAGAAAAGAGTGAATTGGGTGGGACTTGTTTAAACTGGGGGTGTATTCCCACAAAGACGCTGCATAAAAGCTCAACCCTTTATGCTGAAATGAAGAAAGGTGAGGAATTTGGGTTTGAGATGGATAACCTGAAGGTGAGATACGATCGGGTTAGCCAGAGAAAAGATCGCATAGTGGAAGATTTTAAGGAAAGCGTGAAAAAACTTTTAAAATCCAGGGGAGTTAGAATTGTCAATGGTCGCTGTCAGCTGCAGGAAGGGAAGAGAGCAGTTATTGAGCTTAATGACGGATCCAACCTGGAGGTTTCTGCCGATAAAATTATCATCGCCACTGGTTCGGAGCCTACCCCCTCCACTTTACCTGGGGCTGATCTGCCCAATGTGGTTGGGACCGCTGAAGTGTTGGACATGAAAGAACTTGTAGAGGATATGGTAGTCATCGGTGGTGGCGTGACGGGCATTGAGCTGGCAGGTATTATGGCTGATTTTGGGGTCAATGTATCCGTGGTAAAGCGCACCCCTTATATTTCTCCAGTTGACAGTGACTTGGCCAAGCGATTGTTCAGCATATTAAAACGCTCGGGCATGAATGTGCTGACTGAATCCCAGGTACACGAAATTGCTGAAGGTGAAGATGGGCGACTGGTGGTCAAAATAGAGCGCAAAGGCAAAGAACAAGAGATTCCAGCTGATAAAGTGCTTATATCTAGGGGGCGTAGTCCCCACAAAGATGGATTGGATGCCCTGGAACTGGAGGAAGAAGATGGATTTATTAAAGTTAATGAAGCATTAGAAACCAGTGTCCCTGGCATCTATGCCATCGGCGATGTGTGCAGTCAAGGGGCTATGCTGGCCCATGTAGCCAGTCATCAGGGTGTCATTGCCACAGAAAATGCGCTTTTAGGTGAAGGGAAGCAGTACGATGACCGAGCAGTGCCCAACTGTGTTTTCACGGTTACAGAAGTGGCTTGTGTAGGTGAGAGTGAGGATTCATTGAAAAACAAGGATGTTCCATATAAAGTAGGTCGGTTTCCTTTTGGCGCAAACGGAAAAGCTATGGCCGAAGGGAAAATTACAGGTCAGGTAAAGATGATTTCTCATGCAGAAACAGGAGAATTACTGGGACTTCATATCATGGGACCGCATGCTGCGGATTTAATCCAAGAAGGGACGCTGGCTGTGCAGCAGAAATTAAAAGTTTCTGAACTGGGCGACCTCATTCACCCCCATCCAACCTTGAGTGAGACCGTCTGGGAGGCTGCCCTGGATATTCTAGAAATGCCCTTGCATCAGCTGCCTCAGAAAAAGAAGAAATAGCGTAAAACACAGGAAATAAAAAAAGAAAATATGGTTATCAAGTTAAATCAGGATAAATTCCGTATTTGGTCTTACAATACTTTCGCTCATGGCTTTGCTTCCCTTGATTTATCTTAACAGTCAGATTTACAAATATCATGGTTTTTGCTGCAAGTAGGAAATCAACATAATTAAACGCATTACAGCTATGATGAGCAAAAAATAGCCGGCGGTGGTAAGCATATCAATGTCGCTGTTCATAAAGATGACCGCAAATATTAATAGGATCGGGATATCGAACCAATGGCTGCTTTTCATGGTTTTCACCCCACACCGAAGCAATAATAACAAATCGGCGTATAGCCGAGCCGCCACTATGAGGCCCTTTTGGCGTAGCCAGTGCCTAAAAGACTGATAATGATCGAACCGAAAAATCGGATCACTTTAACTGTTACGTTTACCATATCCTTTTGCGTTCTAAAAGTCAAATGCAGCAGGGCCATTCATTAGCGTGGGACTATGGTGTGCTCCTGGCTGTACTGGCTCCTTTTTTGGGAATAAGCGGTTTTTACCTCTTGGTTTATTTTATCTTGATGAATTTTATAATGTCTCAAAAAAGGCGGTGCTTTGAGGATGACGCACGCACAGTGCAATAAAAGCAATAAAAACTCACCAAAACCAAGAGTGCTCATCAGTGCTTGCCTGGGTTTTTCTGCTTTACGGTATGATGGGAGTATGCTCCGGGACGAACTGGTAGAGAAAATGAAACCTTATGTTGAATTCATTCCATTGTGCCCTGAAGAATCCCTAGGGCTAGGGACTCCCAGGAATGTACTCAGGCTTTATTGGGGAGAAGATGTGAAAAAGTTGTATCAAAAGGAAAAAGAGCAGGATCTAACGGAAATGATGAAAGACTTTACCCGAAAGTTTTTGCAGGATGAGAAGCGGAGCAACCATCAGGGAAAATGCAGCTTAGATGGCGCGCTGTTGAAAAATCGATCGCCTTCTTGTGCCCGCCAAGATGCTAAAATCTATGCAGAAAAGTCAGGGCAGATTCCTGCAGGAAAATCCAGCGGCCTGTTTGCCCAAGTTTTAATGGAAATATGTCCTTCGCTCATGGTGGAAGATGAAGGGCGGCTAAAAAACCGGCACATCCGGGAGCATTTTTTCACTGCTCTTTTTACCCTGGCCCGGTTTAGGGAAATTGTTCAACGGAAAAAGCGAGGCGCTTTAGTAAATTTTCATGCCCAGCATAAGTTTTTGCTTATGGCGTTTAACGAAAAGAAGATGCGAGAAATGGGCAGGTTGTTGGCAGAACAGAAGCAATGGGGCTTTTCACAGCTGGCAGATGAATACCACAAACAGCTGAACGCAGCTTTTCAAACGGAAGTAAGGCCGGCGAAAATGATTAATGTGCTTATGCACATCATGGGCTTTTTTAAAAGCCAGCTTTCAACGGAAGAAAAAGAATTTTTCCTGGATAGCCTGGAAAAATACCGTGGAGGTCAATTGCCGCTTTCAGTGCCTTTGAATATATTGAAATCCTGGGCACTCAAATACGGCGAAGATTATCTACTTTCCCAATATGTATTCACCCCTTTCCCAGATGAGCTTATGAGCCTTCATGATTCGGGGAAGCAAGATTTTTAATGACTTCCACGTATTTATCTGGTTGGCCGTTTCTTTTTAATGCTTTTTCGCTCATGTAGCGTACTTTACCGAGGACCGGACGTTCTTTAAAAGCGCGGTCGTGTTTTCCAAAACACCAAAGAATATTGGTATAACCGTTGGGATCACGCCCATCCAAGGCGTACTTGTCATTTAAATACAAGATATAGTCCAGGGCCGTTTCTGGGTCGGGTGTCCACTGAATAATGCTTTTTCCCCAATACATCCGGATATATCCATGGATCTTGCCGGTCTTTAAGAGCTCTGTTTGCGCTGCATTAAAATATTTATCCCCGGTAGCTGCCTCCTCCATCTGTTCAAGTGAATAAATGGCCGGGCGTGGGTCCTGACGATGTTCGGACAGGGTATTTTGTGCCCACGCTGGCAGGGATTTTAAAGACTTATAATGAGGGTTGTAGTGGATAAAATTGATGGCCAATTCCCTTCTGACGATTAATTGTTCCAAGAAAGGATGTTGGAAATGCTTTACCTGGTTGTAGGCCATAAGGGCTGCATATAATGGGGAAATTTGGCCAAAATGAAGGTAAGGACTCAAACCTGAAGTGGAAAAAGCTGCCGGGTCGTTTTGTGTTTTCTCGTAGGCGTGTAGTGCTTGCTCTAAAAATTTATTCAATCGGTCAAGGGCAGGCGATTCTCCTCCGTGCAAAGACGCTACGGGGCCTGCTTCTGAATTCAGGTTTAGCCGAGAAATAGCATCTTTTACGCTTTGATTACGAATATCCAGCATGGGATATGGCAAATCATTAAATAACCAGTCAAAATCCATGTTTGCTGCGTCTCGATTGGGTGAGCTTGTTTCTAAAGGGTGAAGCCAGTCAGGTAACTGGGGCAAGAGTTTTTTTCGTAGGGTGTGTGCAGCGTATTCTTCTTTTTGACTGGCTCTTTCGACTGGCACAATGGTTTCAGTTTCTACCTGGTATACTGGGCAATCAACCTTTTGAATCAGGGTATCTTTCCATTCTTTTTCAATGTCGAGATACCCCCGGTCTGTCACCAGTAAAGAAGCGTGCTTGGATAGATGAACAGCGCCTGTGGGGGGATGAGCGATCAGGGACAGAAAACGTATCCCTTTTTTTTCAAGGTTGATTGCCACTTCTTTTAGGCCTTCCAACATAAAATGAAAATGCCGTTTATTGGCATCGGGGTAGTTTTCATACACGCCAAAATAGACCAGCAACGGAAGGTTCTCCTTCTTGGCCTGCTCTACTGCATAGGCCAGGGCATGATTGTAATGCGTCCTTTGAGCAGCTTTCATCCAGTAAAGCACATATTTGCCAATGGCAGCCCGCGATTGAGTTGATTTCAAAATTGTCACTCTGGCCGGATGCAGCACTCAAAACCCTCCTTGATTTAGCTTGATAATCACATATTAGAAATAGAATATAGAAACATAGGGCAAAAAGTAAGCAAAAACTATTATTCAAGAAGAGGAGGAATGCTGATATGAAGTCTAAAACGGAATATTTGTGGTTTCATACCAAATACCGTCGTGAGCTCATTAATATCACTTCCCAGGTGGAACAGGTGGTGCGCGAAAGCGGTGTCCAAGAAGGTCTCTGCCTGGTAAATGCCATGCACCTTACGGCCAGTGTTTTCATTAATGACGACGAATCAGGTCTGCATCAAGATTATGAGCGCTGGCTTGAAGCCTTAGCGCCGCACGAACCTGTCTCTCATTATGCCCACAATACGGTGGAAGACAATGCGGATGCTCATCTTAAACGCCAGGTCATGGGGCGGGAAGTGGTGGTTGCCATCACCCAGGGCAAATTGGATTTTGGCCCTTGGGAACAAATATTTTATGGGGAATTTGATGGCCGCCGGGATAAACGCGTCTTGGTCAAAGTCATAGGCGAATGATTATGTTAAAGCATAGAATTGTGCTTCAGGCGCTCTACTTCAGCTTGAGGAGAAACTCCCTTCTTTTTTAGTTGTTGCTTTTGTTTTTCCACCGGCTGATATAATTGAGGGTTCTCCATATCTGACAACTTTTTATACATCCCCCACCGTTTTCCTAATTGAAAGTTCAACCGTCTCTCAAGGGGCATATTGAGATAGCTGTCTACAGTGTCCAGCAGCCGTTCCCTCTCTTCTGGTAACTGACCGGATAGGTTTTCCAATAAGTTTAAGGGGTGATCGCTCAACAAGTAAGTGCTGCCAGAGAGAGCCCGGATAAATGTTCGCAGCTCCTGTACGGTTTCGTCATCGTTTAGCGGTACAAACTCCCCTGTGTCGGCTTTTTTTGTAAGGGGAGCGCCCGCTCTTAGAGAAAGGGTGCGAAGGCGGGTGAAGGTGGGGTTAACCTGGTTGATAACGCCAGCGGTTTCTCGTGCATGACAATCGCTGTAGTGCTGCCCGCCCAGGCCGAGCAGCACATACATGGTCAAGTTTAAACCGGCTTTTACAGCCCTTTCCCCCCCTTCACACTGCTCTTCCCGGGTCACGCCTTTTTGCATATATGAGAGAAGGGGGCTGCATCCGGTTTCTAACCCCATATGCAAAGTGGTTAGCCCGGCTTTTTTTAATATATTTAGCTGCGCTTGGCTTCTTTTGTACAGTGTTTTCCCCCGGGTGTAAGCGGTTATCGTGTTGACCGCGGGCAGTTTTTTCTGCAGGTAACCAAGGACATTGGCCAAATCCTCCGGGGGCATGACCAGCGCGTCAGCATCCTGGAGGAAAACCTTGTTACCCCCCCAATAAAGCCAATAGGCAACGGAGGCCAGGTAGGGATCGTAACGGTAAAGAAAGCTGGCCACTTTTTTAGAAACCAGCGGGCGATGCTGTTGCCCTTCACCAATAGGCTGCTTTTTATTATCAAGGCTTTGGGGTCCTATAGAAAAGCCGGGCTTCTGGGCTCTTGCTGTTGCATCAGGGTCCAGGCCCAGCTTTTCTTTTAGCCGGTAAATTTCTTCCACCGCTTTTGCTATCCTATCGATGTCCGCGTATATCTCTGGCAGCGGCCTTTTAGCGAATGTTTGACCCTTGTAAAAAGGACAAAAAAGACACCGGTTCCAAGTACAATGCCTGGTTACTCGAAGGAGTAAGCTGTTGAATTGGTTCGGCGGTCGAAGCGGGCCTCTTTCATGAGGGATGATTTTTTCACATGGGCGAACGGGCTCTTTTTTATCATCCTTGTTGCCATTTAACGCATCCCTGTTTATAGGAAATTTGGGAGCCATGACTAGTACTTAGCCCTCCTTCTGATTAAAACGAGCTGCAAACATCAAATTACAAACTACAAGCAACAAATCACAAACTAAAAACTACAAACTACAACCATAAACCATAAACCATAAACTACAAACCAAAAACCATAAACTACAAACCCAAAACAATAAACCATTCAGCGTTAACCTTGAAAGCTCATGGAGAAGCCTTACTTGAAAATCTTAAATCCATTTTAATATCAGGGGGTTTCATTTCATCTTCAGATGCGCATATCGGTCTGTTTGCTTCAATCATACCCTAAGCCTGCTTGACAGTCAATGAACTGCTAATATTGAGAAGGATTTTAAGCTTAAATCCCGAATAAATAATATGTGAGATTGTATGTGAACTCTGGGGGTGAAGTGTTCAAATGACCGGTGATAAAGAGGATGAAAATGGGAACTTTGCCAATGAACGTTTTTTAAATGAATACAGGTTGTCAGGTTATTTATGCGGCGCCGTCAATCTTTTTTTAATTATAAACAGCGAGAAAAGCGTTGAACTTGTTAACGATCAAACCTGTCAATTCTTAAATAAGAGCAGGGACGATATCATCGGTTGTTCATATCCTAAAGATTTTTTAGCCAGCGCTGATGAATGCGCTGCGGCAGAGCAAATGCTTGAACGGCTGATTACCCTTCCTTGCGAAGATTATGTGCACACTTATCATTACCTTGTGTCCAGTACGGGCAAAAAAAAGCTAGTATTTTGGCATTACGTCCCCCTTCTTGAAAGAGGTGGACATGAAGGAAAAGCTAGAAATGCACATAAGAACTGGGTCATGATCCTTGGTCGCGAACTACCCATCAACATAGAAGAAGAATTTGGTTTGTGGGAAGAAATGGTAGGAGCGCACGGGTTAATTGATCAACTCCCTGGGATGGTGTACATATGCAAAAATGACGCGTGGTTCACCATGATATATTTAAACCAGGCCGTTCAGGAAATAACGGGCTACAGTAAAAAAGAATTTATTCAGGGCGAAGTCAATTTAACCGAATTGATTCATTACGAAGACCTGTTGGCAGTGAGGCAAAAAATAGATGAAGCCTTAATTGAAGATAGGGCGTTTTCCATATCTTATCGGATTTTTGACGCACATCGGAATATCCGGTGGGTGGAAGAAAAAGGTGCCCGAATTTATCATTGTGGTGGTTTGGAACTACTTCAAGGCTTTATATATGATGTAACCGGGTGGGCAGGCGAGAAAAATGAATAAAAGTGAGCCGATTTTTCAAAGGATGTTTCAAATATTAAATTGCTGTAAGCGGCAGGAAGTTAGAGAGAATATGTCGAATTTTCACATAAATACTACTTTTCGCTTTTTTGCAAAGAGATTTTTTTATTTTTAAGCTGAGAAGAGGAAAATTAAAGGCCTTAGCGTTAAATTATTTTTCAAAAGGAGGATAAAAAGATGGATCCAAAGGAGAAAGCACTTCAACTACATAGGGAGCATCGGGGGAAAATTGAAGTAAAGAGCAAGGTACCGGTTACCAACAAAGAAGAGTTGTCTCTTGCCTATACGCCAGGAGTGGCTGAACCCTGTAAAAAAATAGCCGAAAATAAAGCCGACATATGGGAGTATACCAACCGGGGCAATTTTGTTGCGGTGGTTACTGATGGTTCAGCCGTACTTGGCCTTGGCAACATTGGAGCAGAAGCATCTATGCCGGTTATGGAAGGCAAAGCTGTCCTGTTTAAAGAATTTGCCGATGTAGATGCGTTCCCTATTTGTATTCGCAGCCAGGAAGTGGATGATATCGTAGAAATCGTAAAGCAAACGGAGCCTACTTGGGGTGGGATCAATCTGGAAGACATCAGTGCGCCCCGCTGCATTGAAATAGAAAATCGCTTGAAAAAGGAAACGGATTTGGCCATTTTCCATGATGACCAGCATGGCACGGCCATTGTGGCTGCTGCTGCCTTGATCAACGCGCTGAAAACAGTAGGCAAAAGTATTGAGGATATCAAGATTGTGGTAAATGGCGCCGGAGCTGGCGGGATTGCGACTTCCAAGATCTTTTTGGACATGAATTGTAAAGACTTGATTCTTTGTGATTCCAAGGGCATTATTTATGAAGGACGCCAGGAGAAGATGAACTGGGCCAAAGAGGAGATGGCTCAAAGAAGTAACAATGAAAATATCAAAGGGGACCTGGCGGAGGCCATGAAAGGCGCAGATGTATTTGTGGGCCTATCGGGCCCCGACCTGGTAACTAAGGATATGGTGGCATCTATGAATGATAAGGCTGTTGTCCTCGCCATGGCCAATCCTGTACCCGAAATTTATCCGGATGAAGCTAAAGAAGCCGGTGCAGTGGTTACAGGTACTGGAAGAAGTGATTACCCGAACCAAATCAATAACGTGTTGGCTTTTCCGGGGGTATTACGAGGGGCTTTGGATGTCCAGTCCAAAGATATCAATGAGGAGATGAAGATTGCTGCAGCCCATGCCATAGCGGAGATGATAGACGAAAAAGATTTAAAACCGGATTACATCATTCCCGACGCCATCGATAAGCAGATTGCCAAAAATGTGGCAAAAGCGGTTGCCAGAGCCGCCGTTGAAACTGGGATTAATCGTAAGGACTTACCGGATATATACAAATAAGGACTGTTATTTATTAAACCAAAAGGGTATTGAAAGCAGACAGTTTAAAAGGAGGGATTATGTTGCGCGAAATACCCGTTTCGGAGATCACTAGAAACGTTAAGGAAATGTTTGTTGAAGCAAATTTGTACCTGGGTGATGATGTAATGAATGCGTTCCAAGAGGGTTTAGAAAAAGAAGAATCCCCCGCTGGGAAGGATGTATTGGACCAATTGATCAAAAACGCCGAAATTGCCCGGGAAGAGGATATACCTATGTGTCAGGACACGGGTTTTAGCGTTGTTTTTTTAGAAGTGGGACAAGAAGTTCATTTAACCGGAGGAGAGCTAGAAGAAGCTGTTAACCAGGGGGTTCGGGAAGCTTACGACGAAGCTTATTTGCGCAAATCTGTGGTGAAAGATCCTTTGGATCGGGAAAACACAAAAGATAACACACCTGCAATAATCCATACCAGGATCGTGTCTGGAGATAAGATTAAAATAGCTGTCGCCCCCAAAGGTGGCGGCAGTGAAAATATGAGTTTTCTAAAAATGTTGAAACCGGCTGATGGAAAAGCAGGCGTAATGGATTTTGTAGTAGAAAGTGTAGAAAAGGCAGGCCCGAATCCCTGTCCCCCCATAGTTGTAGGTGTGGGTATTGGAGGCACTTTTGATAAAGTCGCTTATCTGGCCAAAAAAGCACTGCTCCGGCCTGTGGGAGATGCTCATCCGGAACCGGTGTATGCGGACATGGAAAAAGAGCTCCTGGACAGGATTAACAAGCTTGGTATCGGGCCCCAGGGTTTTGGCGGTAGGGTAACGGCTTTGGATGTGCACATCGAAAAATTCCCAGCTCACATTGCCAGCCTACCGGCTGCAGTAAATATCAATTGCCACGCAGCCCGGCATGTGGAAAGGGAAGTCTAACAGCAAAATGAGGCTAAGATTATTCCAATCACCATGGAGCTAATTCCATGAGGAGGAGGTGAAGGATGAATGAGTGTACACGAAATTTCTGCTCCTTTGCGAGATGAGGATGTAGAACAATTAAAAGCGGGTGACCGGGTTGCTATTACCGGGACGGTTTACACTGCCCGGGATGCGGCTCATAAAAAATTAATAGAATTATTGGAGCAGGGGGCCCCCCTGCCGGTAGATTTACAGGGTCAGATCATATATTATGTGGGACCAGCCCCAACGAAGCCCGGAGATGTCATCGGTTCAGCTGGGCCGACTACCAGCGGTAGAATGGACAGTTATACCCCCCAGATTTTGAAGGCCGGCGTTAAAGCATTGGTGGGCAAAGGCAGCCGCTCCCAAGGCGTAAGGGGTGCACTGCAGGAACAAAAAGCTGTGTATCTAGCTGCTGTGGGCGGAGCGGCCGCCCTGATAAAGGAAAGCATAACCGACTGTGAAATTGTTGCTTATGAAGAACTCGGGCCAGAAGCCATAAGAAAACTTGAAGTCAAAGATTTTCCCGCCGTGGTGGTAAACGATGCACACGGCAACGACCTCTATGAGCAAGGGAAAAAAGAATATGCTCAAAAATAAGACAAACAGTAGGGATCAACGAAACGTGTGAAAGGAGGCAGGGAAATTTGGATACCAAAACTAAAGAGGGAAAAGAACAATTGGAAGTTAGCAAAAATAATGCTCAGGAACAGAATATGGTAGACATATATATCATGGGGAAAAAATACACCGTTCCCGCAGCGCTGACCATTATGAAAGCTTTTGAATACGCCGGTTATACCCTGGTGAGGGGATGTGGCTGCCGGGCAGGATTTTGCGGTGCATGTGCCACGGTTTACAGGTTGGCCAACGATTATCGTTTATATGTGGGTTTGGCTTGTCAAACCAAGGTAGAGCCCGATATGTACCTGGCTCAGATTCCATTCTTTCCTTTCCATGAGTTCGAATACGACCTGGAAGAGTTAGAAGGTTATTCCGACGATATTTTGGAAATTTTCCCAGAGGTCATGAGATGCATCGCATGTAATTCTTGTACCAAGGTCTGTCCCCAGGACATAAAAGTGATGAAATATATTAACCACGTCATCAGGGGCGAAGTGGAAAAAGCAGCGGATGAATCTTTCGATTGTGTTATGTGCGGACTTTGCGCATCGCGCTGCCCTGCGCACATTGTCCACTACCAGGTGGCGCTTTTGGCGCGCAGGTTATACGGTAAATATTTAGCACCCCCCTCTCCCCACTTGAAAAAGCGGGTAGAAGAGATACAAGAAGGTAAATTTGATGGCGAACTGGATGAACTCACGAAAGCCAGTGTGGATGAACTAAAAAAGCGGTATAACAATCGGGATTTCGAGTGATTAATAATATCGGACATTAAATTGAATTTAATGAGAACGCTGTTTAAAGAAGAACTTAAAATCGATGATGGTAACTGCGTAAAGGAGGGTTCATGGCAAAATGGGTTATACACCCTATATGAAAGAACTGATTCAAAAAGTTGAGGCTACGCGAGACAAAAGGGTAGACCAAGATTTTCCCCGTATGACTCCCGAGGAAAAGGAAGAAGTGCTGCAAAATTATCATCCTGATTATATCGAAGATCAATTTAGGGAAATAAAAGTCGGACCGAACCGGGGCGATCGAGCGCCTCATGAAGTGGCCGATATCCTAGAAGCGTATCCCCGTTTAAACCCCGACAACATTGATTTAGCCCAAATAGATTACGATGTAGATGCCCTGATCATTGGGGGTGGTGGGGCCGGAGCTTCTGCGGCTCTTTTGGCCCATCAAAATGGCGCCGATGTGCTCTTGGCAACTAAGCTCAGGCTTGGAGATGCGAATACCATGATGGCCCAGGGCGGAATCCAAGCGGCGGATAAGGAAGTGGATTCCCCTGGCATACACTATTTGGATGTTATGGGCGGCGGCCACTTCCATAATACGCCCGAACTCGTTAGAACCCTGGTGAGGGATGCGCCTTTTGTGGTTAAATGGCTGGAAGACCTAGGGGCTATGTTTGACAAGGACAAGGAAGGGAATATGCTTACGCGGCACGGTGGCGGTACTTCTAGGAAAAGAATGCATTCGGCCCGGGATTATACCGGGGCTGAAATTATGCGTACTATAAGAGATGAACTACTGAATCAAAGCGGCGTGAACATCATTGAATTTAGCCCGGTTACGGAGCTGCTCTTGGACGATCAGGGCAGAGCAGCAGGCGCTGTCCTGTATAATTTAGAGACCCAGGACTTCCTGGTGGTAAAAGCCAAAACGGTGATTATTGCTACGGGTGGATTGGGGAGGCTCCATACCCAGGGCTTTCCTACCACCAATCATTATGGGGCCACAGGAGATGGCTTGGTTCTTGCTTACAGAGCCGGTGCCCAACTGGCTTTTATGGATACCATTCAGTACCACCCCACGGGAGCTGCTTATCCTGAGCAGATTGAAGGGCTTTTGATTACTGAAAAAGTTAGGAGCTTGGGGGCCACCCCGGTAAACATAGATGGGGAAATGTTTGTTTATCACCTGGAAACCAGGGATGTGGAATCCTCTGCCTTTATCCGGGAGTGCGTAGAAAGGAATAAAGGCATTACTACGCCTTCAGGAATGCAGGGCGTGTGGCTGGATTCCCCACTCATCGATAAAATCAATGGAGAAGGCACCATCGAAAAACAGGTTCCCGCTATGGTGCGGATGTTTGAAAGGTTCGGCATAGATATTACCAAGGAACCCATCTTGGTTTATCCAACGCTGCACTATCAAAACGGTGGTGTCTATGTTGATGAGAACTGCATGAGTTCTGTCGAGAATTTATATGTGGCTGGAGAAGCTTCCGGAGGCGTGCATGGCAGGAACCGGTTGATGGGGAATTCGCTTTTAGATGTGGTGGTATTTGGGAGACGCGCCGGTAAATACGCAGCAGAGAAAGCCAAGGAAATTGACAATACAGAGGTAAAATTAAACTTTGATCATGTGCACGATTTTGTTCAAGAGCTAAAAGAGCAAGAGGTAGATACCGATAGACGTTCGCCCATGCTGCTGCCAGATTACACGGGCAAAACCGATCAACGTTTAAATTGCGAAGTGATTATGTAGATAGAGAAACCAGCTATATATCCGGTGATTTGTTGAGTATGAAGGAGGTATAATCATGAAACTTTATGAGTATATGGCCAAAGAGCTTTTGGCCAAAAGCGATATCCCTATTCCCAGAGGTGAAGCGGCTTTTACCGCCGAAGAAGCTGCCAAACAAGTAGAGGAAATTGGCCCGGCTGTATTAAAAAGTCAAGTGCTTATCGGTGGTCGAGGCAAAGCCGGTGGCATTCAGTTTGCCAGTTCAAAAGATGAAGGGCAGACCAGAGGTGAGGACCTGCTGGGGATGTCCATCCGGGGAGAACAGGTCCAGGGGATTCTGGTAGAAGAGCAGTTGGATATAGACCGGGAACTTTATTTAAGTATTACGGTGGATGCCCGGGAAAAGAAACCTTTAATAATGGCATCCACAGAAGGGGGCGTGGAAATAGAAGAAGTTCCCGATGAATTGATTATCAAGAGGCACGTAGACCCTAAGTGGGGTGTTTCGCCCTATGTGTCCCGGGAAATCGTCAGTAAGATGGGATTAACGGGTGCCACAGCCAAACAAGTTGGCAAAATTATTGTCAATATGTTCCATACGTTTAAGTATAATGATTGCGAATTGGTTGAGATTAACCCCCTAGTTGTGACGAGTGATGAAAAGGTCCTGGCTGCGGACGCTAAAATTACCATCGATGACGATGCTTCTTTTCGACATAAGGAACTGCCAAAAGTGAGTGAAAAGACACCCCTAGAAGAACAAGTGGAAGAGATCGGGCTTTCTTTTGTGGAGTTGGACGGCGATATTGGAATAATGGCAAATGGAGCCGGGATGGCTATGGCTACAGTAGACGTCATCCAATATTACGGCGGCAATGCAGCTAACTTCCTTGACGCCGGGGGCGGAGCCAGTGTCGAACCGACCAAAAAGGCGCTGGAAATACTCTTAAATACCAATCCTAATGCACTGATTGTCAATATCTTTGGCGGAATTACCCGCTGTGATGACGTGGCCAATGCATTGGTTCAAGTGAAGGATGAAATGGGTCTGACGATCCCCTTAGTGATTAGGTTAGTAGGCACAAA
>CAZARY010000014.1:0-5095 GCA_964487675.1 uncultured Clostridia bacterium
TGAAGGTGGAAAAACAGTCGGGGCCGGTGTGGTCACCGAAATAGAAAACGGTTAATTCAATCATATGAGGAGTTAGGCTTTCAGGCCTATCCCTCCTCATATTTTTGTGACTTAAAAGAATATAATGGAAAAACAACGGTGAAATAGCGAAGAATTTTGATGCGTCTAAGCAAGGAGGGAAATTTAATGGCCAATTCGAGACAAAAGATTCGCATCCGGTTAAAGGCTTTTGATCATATGATTTTGGATCAGTCAGCTGAAAAAATTGTGGAAACAGCTAAAAGAACCGGAGCCAGTGTCAGTGGACCAGTGCCCCTGCCCACTGATAAGAATATTTATACTGTTGTCCGGGCGCCTCATAAATTTAAGGACTCCCGGGAACAGTTTGAGATGCGCACTCATAAGCGCTTAATTGATATCTTGGATCCCAGTTCACAAACGGTAGATTCATTGATGCGATTGGATTTACCCTCGGGTGTCGATATCGAGATCAAATTATAACTGCAATAACCGAAGTAGGTTATAGTGAGTCATTGAGGAGGTGGCAAGCGACTATGAAAAAAGCGATTTTGGGTAAAAAAGTCGGTATGACTCAAATTTTTTCAGAAACCGGAGAAGTTGTGCCCGTCACCGTGGTACAAGCTGGCCCTTGTGCTGTAGTCCAAAAGAGACAGGCAGATGTGGATGGGTATGTAGCAGTACAGATAGGTTTTGAAGATAAAAAGAACAATAAAGTGACCAAGCCGGAAAAAGGACATTTTGATAAAGCGGGCGTAACACCAAAAAAGCATTTGCAAGAATTCAAATTTGATAATTCAGATGAGTTGGAAATAGGTCAGGAACTTACTGTGTCTCAATTTCAACCTGGCGACAAGGTGGATATAACTGGGACTTCAAAGAGTAAAGGGTTTCAAGGTGCGATCAAGAGACACAACCAGGCCACCGGGCCAAAAACGCATGGCTCAAGATACTATCGAGGACCTGGTTCTTTGGGATCTATGCACTTATCAAGAGTATTTAAGGGCCAAACACTACCTGGAAGAATGGGAGGAAATACAGTAACCACTCAACGGATGGAAATTGTGCAAGTAGATGAAGAAAATAATTTGCTGTTAATCAAAGGCGCAGTGCCTGGACCTAAAAAAAGTATTTTAAAAATAGCAGAGTCTGTGAAAGCTCGGTCATAATTGATTGACAAGACCCCAGAAGGAACATTTTAGAGAAGTGGGAGAGCGAGAGAAAGGAGGAGTTGTCATGCCTAAAGTGGCATTATACAATAACGAAGGCAGCCAGGTAGGCGAAGTAGAATTAAATGAAGAAATATTTGCCGCCGAGATTAACCAACAATTGATGCATGAAGCTGTAAAAAGGTATTTGACTTCCCAACGAAGGGGGACAGCTTCTACAAAAACCAGGAATGAAGTTAGAGGTGGCGGTAGGAAACCATGGCGGCAGAAAGGGACAGGTAGAGCCCGGCACGGATCCATTCGCTCGCCCCTGTGGACAGGTGGCGGGGTAATTTTTGGGCCTCAACCTAAAGAGTACGAATATAAAATGAATAAAAAGGCTAGAAAAAAAGCCATAAAATCAGCACTGAGTGCGAAGCTGAAAGATGGGCAGTTAGTAGTTATCGATCAGTTAGAATTTGAAGCACCTAAGACAAAAATGATCATAGAAATGCTGCAGAATTTGAAACTAAATCACAAAACCATGGTAGTAACCGGGGAAGCTGATTTTAATGTACACCTTTCTGTTAGAAACATTCCCGGGGTTAGCTCAATGCTGGCTAACAGCATCAATGTTTATGATATTCTAAACCATGAATACCTGGTACTGACCCAGGATGCAGTTTCGGTCATTGAGGAGGTGTTCAACTAATGGATCCTCGTGATGTAATTATAAAACCTTGGATTACAGAAGAAGCTACCGATTTGATGGAGCAAAACAAATATGCTTTTGTCGTGGCCAAACAGGCCAATAAAATTCAAATAAAAGATGCTGTGCAAAGATTGTTTGGGGTCAAGGTGAAGAAAGTAAATACCATGAATATGAGTGGTAAACCTAAACGATTGGGCATTTATAGTGGTAGGACACCTCATTGGAAAAAAGCCATCGTCACGTTGACCGAAGACTCTAAGCAGATAAACTTGTTTGAATAACGCGTATAACTATTTGCATCCGATCAACTGAACTTAATGAACGTGAAGTAAAGGAGGGGAGAATCGTGTCAATTAAAAAATTTAAACCTACTTCACCCGGTAAACGTTATATGACAGTTCTGACTAAAGAAGAGATTACTAAGGAAAAACCGGAAAAATCTTTATTAAAGCCGTTAAAGGACAAAGCAGGCAGAAATAGACAAGGACGAATTTCTATCAGGCGCCAAGGCGGAGGACACAAGCGTCGTTACAGGGTGATCGACTGGAAAAGAGATAAGGATGGTGTGCCGGCTAAAGTGGCCTCCATTGAATATGATCCCAATAGAACCGCTTATATTGCTCTATTGAATTATAAAGATGGTGAAAAAAGATATATTTTAGCCCCTTTAGGCATAAAAGTGGGCGACAAGATAGAAAATGGAGCCGGGGCAGATATCCGACCCGGTAATGCCTTGCCTTTAAGAAACATCCCTATAGGTACTATCATACACAATGTCGAGTTAAAACCAGAAAAAGGTGGGCAGATGGCTAGGTCAGCCGGCGCTTATTGCCAAGTTATTGGAAAAGAGGGCAAATATGCTCGGGTTAAACTGCCCTCGAAGGAAGTCAGATTAGTTCATTTGGACTGCCGGGCTACCGTAGGACAGGTTGGTAATGTGGAACATGAAAACGTAGACTTGGGTAAAGCAGGCCGCTCTCGCTGGTTGGGCAAACGCCCCTCAGTACGTGGTACGGCTATGAATGCGGCTGATCACCCGCATGGTGGTGGAGAAGGGAAGGCATTTGTCGGGCGCAAAACCCAGTATACTCCGTGGGGCAAAAAAGCGGCTGGCGTAAAAACGAGAAAACCTAAAGATTCTGATCGCTATATAGTGAGAAAGCGAACCCGATAACTTTTATTTGAAAGGAGGATGGTGTTATTGCCTAGATCTTTAAAGAAGGGACCTTTTATTGACGATCACCTGCTGAAAAAAGTTCAGCAAATGAATAAAAACAAGAAGAAACAGGTTATCAAAACTTGGTCAAGACGCTCAATGGTCATCCCTGAAATGGTGGGACATACCATTGCCGTGCACGATGGAAGAAAACATGTGCCAATATTTATTACCGAAGATATGGTGGGACATAAACTAGGTGAATTCGCGCCAACCAGGACATTTAGAGGACACGGTGACCATACTGAAAGGTCAACGTCCCTGAAATAATGTTTTATTTTCAGGAAGGGAGGAAGAATTTATGGAAACAAGAGCCACCGCAAAGTATTTGCGAATTTCACCGCGTAAAGCTCGTGAAGTAATTGATATGATTCGGGGTAAACACATAGAAGAAGCTTTGGGAATACTGAAATTAACGCCCAAAGGAGCGACAAAACCCATCGAAAAAGTAGTTCAATCTGCTCGAGCTAATGCGGAAAACAACTTTGATTTGAATCCAGATAATCTTTATATATCCCAATGCTATGTGGACGAAGGCCCTACTTTGAGAAGATTTCGCCCGCGAGCTATGGGAAGAGCAACCCCTATCAACAAACGGACCAGTCATGTGACTGTGATAGTAAAAGAACAGAAGGAGGGATAAAAACTTGGGTCAAAAAATCAATCCAATCGGTTTAAGGATTGGAGTCATCAAAAACTGGCAATCAAACTGGTATGCAGATAAAAACTATACGCAACTTGTACATGAAGATTTAAAAATTAGAGAGCATATTGAAAACAAGTTGTTTAATGCTGACGTAAGCAGCATTCAGATCGACCGGGCAGCGAACCGCATTAGGGTGACCCTTCATACGGCTAAACCTGGTATGGTTATTGGCAAAGGTGGCAGCGGCGTAGAAAGATTGCGAAAAGACCTGGAAGCATTGACCGGGAAAAAAGTGCATATAAACGTAATGGAAATCAAGCAGCCCGAACTGGATGCTCGATTGGTAGCGAAAAACATTGCCCTGGCTTTGGAGAGAAGGGTTGCTTTCAGAAGAGCAATGAAGCAAGCCGTAGGCAGAGCTATGCGCCAGGAAGCGGAAGGCATAAAAGTAAAATGCAGTGGCCGCTTAGGCGGCGCAGAGATGAGCCGCATCGAATGGTATACAGAGGGGAATGTGCCGCTACAGACCTTAAGAGCTGATATAGATTACGGCATGGTTGAGGCGCACACAACTTATGGACAGATTGGCGTAAAATGTTGGATCAATAAAGGCGAAGTACTGCCAGAAATTAATGAAGAAAAAACTCAAACCCAAGAGGAAAGTAATGAGGTAAAGAGTGAGTAAAAAGGAGGCAGGTAACCATGTTAATGCCAAAGCGAACCAAATTTCGCCGACAGCAGCGAGGGCGAATGAAAGGTAGAGCAAAAGGCGGCAAAGAGATTGCCTTTGGCGAATATGGACTGCAGGCTTTGGAACCTGCATGGATCACAAGTCAGCAAATTGAAGCAGCCAGGGTAGCATTAACCCGGCATATCAAGCGTGGCGGCAAAGTATGGGTTAAAATATTTCCCGATAAACCTTACACTCAAAAACCGGCTGAAACCCGGATGGGGAGTGGAAAAGGAACGCCTGAATATTGGGTTGCAGTGGTAAAACCAGCGCGGATACTTTTTGAAGTGGCTGGAGTGCCTAAAGAGAAAGCTAGGGAGGCGATGAGGCTCGCGGCGCACAAGCTTCCTATTAAAACTAAGTTTGTAGAACGTGAAGATTTAGGTGGTGATGCCGGTGAAAGTTAAACAAATCAGAGAAATGACCAATCAGGAGTTAGAAGCCAAATTGGACGAATTGAAGGAAGAGTTGTTTAATCTGAGATTTCAAGGAGCAACCGGCCAATTAGAAAATCCCATGCGGATTAAACAGGTTCGAAAAGATATAGCTAGGATTAAAACGGTCCTGCGTGAGCGCGAACTAAATATTGGCTGAGCTTGAAATGAGAGGAGGGAAAGAACCTGAT
>CAZARY010000014.1:5105-18843 GCA_964487675.1 uncultured Clostridia bacterium
GGAAAGAAGTAACCGAAAAGTAAGAACTGGACGGGTGATCAGCGACAAGATGGATAAAACGCGCGTGGTTTCTGTAGAAGGTTCCATGAGGCATCCTCTATACGAAAAAACCATAAAACGGACAAAAAAATTTAAAGTTCATGATGAAAGAAATGAAAGCCATGAAGGCGACTGGGTTCGGATCATGGAAACCCGTCCTTTATCTAAAGACAAACGATGGAGAATTGTAGAAGTAATTGAAAAAGCCAGGTTTTAAATGATCACAATTGGGTAAGAAAGGAGGACTATCCGATGATCCAAACGGAATCGACCTTACGGGTGGCGGATAACTCGGGCGCTAGAAAACTCCAATGCATTAAGGTTGTGGGTGCTTCCCAAAAGCAGAATGCGAATGTGGGAGATGTAATAGTTGGCAGCGTAAAAGAAGCAACGCCAGGAGGGGTTGTTAAAAGAGGACAGGTGGTCAAAGCAGTGGTGGTCAGAAGTAAAAGCGGCATCCGGCGTCAGGATGGATCTTATATTAGTTTTGACGAAAACGCTTGTGTTCTAATAGATGAAAATAAAAACCCCCGCGGTACCCGGATCTTTGGACCGGTCACAAGAGAGCTGAGAGAAAAGCAGTACATGAAAATCATATCATTAGCACCGGAAGTTTTGTAAGCTAAGGAGGTGTAGAATCATGGCCCAGGGTAAATTACACGTCAAATCAGGTGACACCGTTGTAGTTATATCGGGTAAAGATAAGGGAAAACGCGGAAAAGTGCTGAGAGCTTTTCCATCTGAAAATAAAGTCCTGGTAGAAGGCGTGAATATGGTAAAAAAACACACACGTCCTTCTCAACAAAATCCCCAAGGAGGGGTTGTAGAGCAGGAAGGCGCTGTGTTTGCAGATAAAGTTATGATTTACTGCAACAAGTGCAACAAGGCAGTAAAAACAAGCAATGAAGTTAAAGAAAACGGCGAACGACAGCGAGTGTGTAAAAAATGCGGCACCAAGCTGTAAGGAATGATTCAGAAAGGAGGGTGGCTTTTTGGCCCGATTATTAGAATATTACCAGAATGAAGTAAAGCCCAAACTACAAGAAGAAATGGGATATAAAAATGTAATGGAAACTCCCAAGCTAGAAAAGGTTGTAATTAATATGGGAATTGGCGATGCCAAAGACAACCCCAAGCTTTTAGATAAAGCCATGGAAAATTTGGCCCAGATTACCGGCCAGCAACCGGTTGTGACCAGGGCAAAAAAATCAGTGGCTAATTTCAAAATAAAAGAAGGCATGCCCATTGGCTGCAAGGTAACACTCCGAGGAGAAAAAATGTATCACTTTTTGGACAAGCTGATCAATGTGGCACTACCCCGGGTTCGAGATTTTAAAGGGGTCTCCCCAAAATCTTTTGACGGACGCGGCAATTACACCTTGGGATTGCGAGAGCAACTCGTTTTCCCCGAGCTTGAATACGATGATGTGGAGAAAATACAAGGGATGGACTTAGTTATTGCCACATCGGCAGAAACGGATGAAGAGGCAAAGGAATTATTAAAATATCTTGGGATGCCTTTTAAAGGTTAATTCAATCGCGATTCCTATATAATGAAGGAGGGTCACGACAGATGGCAAGAAAGTCGAAGATTGCTAAAGCACAAAAGGAGCCCAAATTTAAAACACGCGCGCATAACCGCTGTAAAGTTTGTGGGCGCTCCAATGCTTACCTGAGAAAATTTGCCATGTGCAGGCTGTGTTTTAGAAAGCTAGCCCATGAAGGAAAATTGCCCGGAGTTAGAAAAGCGAGCTGGTAAATCGTGTAAAGGAAGGAGGCATAACTACAATGACAATGTCTGATCCTATTGCTGATATGTTGACGCGGATTAGGAACGCCCAAATGGTATATCACCGCAAAGTTGAGGTACCTGCTTCGAAATTGAAAAAAGAGATAGTCAATATACTGAAGCGGGAAGGATATATAGAAGGATATGATTACATTGAAGACAACAAGCAGGGCATCCTGAGAATTCGCTTAAAATACGGCCAGGAACAAGAAAAAGCCATAACAGGCTTGAAGCGAATCAGTAAACCAGGATTGAGGGTTTACGCAAAAAAAGATGAAATTCCTAAAGTGTTAGGTGGATTGGGAATCGCTATCGTATCAACATCCAGTGGCCTGCTTACTGACAAAGAAGCGCGCGATCAGGGTGTTGGTGGAGAAGTGCTATGTTATATCTGGTGAAATGACCAAGGTGGAGAATGGAGGTGGAATAGATGTCCCGTATAGGTAAAAAGCCGATAAAACTGCCAGAAAAGGTAGATATTGAAATAAATGGGCGAGAAGTCACTGTTAAAGGCCCTAAAGGGGAAATAAGCTGCCGTGTGGACCGTGCTTTGACCATCAAAGAAGATGAAGAAAACCGGGAACTTATTGTAGAAAGGCCCACGGATCATAGAGACCACAAATCCTTACATGGACTTTATAGAAGCTTATTAGCTAATATGGTAGAAGGTGTGTCTAACGGTTATGAAAGGCGGTTGCTGATTCAAGGAGTGGGCTACCGCGCCCAGCTTCAAGGAAACAAACTAGTGTTGAATGTTGGATATTCACACCCGGTTACCATCGCCCCACCGGAAGGAATAGAAATTGAAGTACCGAAAAATAACCAAATTGTGATTAAAGGCGTGGACAAAGAGCAGGTCGGACAGATAGCTGCGCGCATCAGGGATGTCCGAAAGCCAGAGCCATATAAAGGCAAAGGCATCATGTATGAGAATGAACAGATCATCCGCAAAGAAGGCAAAACAGGCAAATAAGTAAATAAAGTCTGCTGTGTGAAAGGAGTGAAAGTATATGGCTCGTTTTGATAGAGCAAAAACTAGAAAACAAAGACACCGCCGTGTGAGAAACAAGGTCATGGGAACTCCGGAGAAGCCTCGCTTAAATGTGTACCGCGGATTGAAAAATATACACGCACAGGCCATCGATGATTTAAATGGCCATACCTTGGCCCATGCTTCTACCCAAGACCCAGAACTAAAAGAATATCAGGGTCTGAAAAACATGGAAGCAAGCGCTGCAGTGGGTAAACTTATTGCCCAGCGAGTCAAAGACAAAGGAATCAAGCGCATTGTTTTTGATAGAAGCGGCTATAAATTTCACGGGCGCATTAAAGCGCTGGCAGATGCTGTTCGTGAAGAAGGGATAGAGTTTTAATGATAATTGTTAGTGAAGGAGGGAAGCAGCTTGCGCAAACAAGGGATTGATCCGAATCAATTAGATTTAAGCGAGAAAGTCGTGGAGATAAGACGGGTTACCAAGGTGGTCAAAGGAGGTCGACGATTTAGTTTTAGTGCCCTGGTGGTTGTAGGAGATGGCAATGGCTATGTTGGCACAGGGCTTGGTAAAGCGGTTGAAGTACCAGAGGCAATCAGAAAAGGTATGGAAAAAGCTAAGAAAAATTTGATAAAGATCCCTATGGTGGATACAACTATCCCCCATGAAATTATTGGTCAAGATGGTGGGGGCCAGGTATTATTAAAACCCGCTTATGAGGGTACCGGTGTTATTGCTGGTGGTCCTGTACGGGCGGTTGTAGAACAAGCAGGCGTCAGAGATATTTTAACAAAATCTTTGGGTTCTAATAATGCCAAAAGTATGGTGAATGCCACTATGGATGGGCTTAAACGATTGAAAACTGCTGAAGAAGTGGCCAAAATGAGAGGCGTTCCAGTAGAAGAACTTCAGGATTAAATCTTTTCAATACAGCTTATTTAGTTATTTTGATCGAATCACTAGAAAAACCTAATTTGTCAAATAGGGGGAACGACAGGATGAGCGATAAGAAACTGAAAATTACCCTAAAAAAAAGCTTAATCGGATGGCCTAATTGGCAGAGGAAAACGGTAAAATCACTTGGGCTGACAAAACGAAATGCCTCTGTCATTCAAAATGACACGCCAGCTGTTAGAGGAAAGGTTGATCAAGTACAGCACTTGCTAGAAGTGGAAGAAATGGAAGCTTAAAGATAAAGGAGGTGGCACGCATGAGACTTCATGAATTGTCTCCTGGGCCCCATAAAAACAAGTCAAAAAAAAGAAAAGGGCGTGGCATAAGCTCAGGGCTGGGCAAAACTGCTGGCCGGGGCCATAAAGGCCAAAATGCTCGTTCTGGCGGTGGCGTACGCCCTGGATTTGAGGGTGGTCAGATGCCACTACAGGAAAGAGTGCCTAAACGGGGCTTCAAAAATAGATTTGCACGGGAGTTTGCAGAGGTCAATTTAGACCGATTGAACCAATTTGAAGAGGGGGCCGTCATAACCCCTGAAACCCTTTTGGAAGAAAAGATCATCAAGCGTTTAAAAGATGGGGTCAAAATTTTGGGCGAAGGGAAACTGGAAAAGGCGTTAACGATAAAAGCTCATAAATTTTCCCAACAAGCCCGGGAAAAGATTGAAGCTGCCGGTGGAAAAGCTGAGGTGATATAAGTGATTAGCACACTGTTTAATGCCTGGCGGATTAAAGACCTCAGAAAGAAAATAACATTCACACTGGCTATGCTGCTTGTATATCGTTTGGGGGCACATGTTCCCGTTCCGGGAATCGATGCGGCTGAGATCCAACACCTATTTGAAGGCCAGGATTTATTTGGATTCCTGAATGTTATTGCTGGGGGTGCCCTCAGTCAGGTGTCTATTTTTGCTTTAAGTATAACCCCTTATATTAATGCCATGATTATCATGCAGTTGTTAACCGTGGTCGTACCCAAGTTTGAACAGTGGTCCAAAGAAGGACAAGAAGGCCGGAAAAAGATTGCCCAATACACCAGGTATGGTACTGTTATTATTGCCTTTCTACAATCTATTGGCATGACTTTTGGTCTGATCGGGCCGGCAGTAGTAGATCCGACATTTGTCACTTACATGGTAATCATACTTTCATTAACGGGTGGTACTGCTTTTCTGATGTGGCTCGGTGAACAGATTAACGATAAAGGCATTGGAAACGGCATTTCCATTATCATATTTGCCGGTATTGTGTCGCGAATACCCCAGGTAATTACTTCGGGTTATCAACTGGTCCGGTTTGGGGAAATTTCCATTCTGCTAATATTAGTTATCCTGGTCCTGGTTTTGGCTGTTATTGTAGGTATTGTGGCTTTGCAAGAAGGAAGGAGACAGATACCGGTTCAGTATGCAAAACGCGTGGTTGGGCGCAAAATGTACGGTGGCCAATCAACCCATATTCCTTTGAAGGTGAATCAAGCAGGCGTTATTCCGGTTATATTTGCTTCTTCGATCCTCATGTTTCCAGAAACCATTGTTCAGTTTTTTGATGCCCAGTGGGCTGTAGCTGTTGCAAATGCCATTGGTTTTGGTACTCCGTTGAATACAGTTTTGTATGTCATCTTGATCATCTTTTTCACTTATTTTTACACGGCTATTCAATTTAATCCGCAGGATATGGCGGAAAATATGAAAAAATACGGTGGTTTTATCCCCGGTATTCGACCTGGCAAGCAAACAGCCAAGTATTTGAGTCGGATTATGGACAGGATCACACTGGCTGGAGCGTTTGCTCTGGCAGGCATCGTTATATTTCCCATAATTCTAGAAAATTTTGTTGAGATGAACCTTATGTTTGGCGGCACTGCCATGATCATTATGGTGGGTGTGGCTTTAGAAACCAGCAAACAGATCGAAAGCCAGATGTTGATGAGACATTATCAGGGTTTCATGAGACGATAGATAAAGTGGTTTTGGTCAAGCTTTGATCAAGGCAGGTTTTTAAGACTAGAATCAACACATGTCAATTTAAATGCAGTAGAGAGACTTGAGGAGGGGTATATATGCGGATTGTATTCATGGGTCCTCCAGGAGCTGGAAAAGGCACGCAAGCGGAAAAATTAATCGAAGAACTGGATATCCCCCATATTGCCACTGGAGATATATTCAGGCAAGCCGTATCTCAAGGGACGGAACTGGGGCAAAAGGCGAAATCTTATATGGATGCTGGTCAACTGGTTCCCGATGAAGTCGTTATTGGGATCGTTGAGGAGAGATTGTCCCAACCGGATTGTCAAGATGGATTTTTGTTAGACGGTTTTCCACGGACGGTGAAGCAGGCGGAAGCCTTGGATGAAGTGCTTAAAGATAACCCCCTGGATAAAGTGCTGTATATTGATGTGGATTTTGAAGAACTGGTGGAAAGGTTGGCTGGACGAAGAATTTGCCGTAAATGCGGACGAAGCTACCATGTTAAGTTTAATCCGCCTCAAGTCAGGGGTGTGTGTGACGTAGACGGTGGCGAGTTGTACCAGCGCGACGATGATACAGAAGAAACTGCCAGGGAGCGTTTGGAAGTTTATTTGGAAAGCACCCGTCCCCTAGTAGACTACTATGAAAAAAAAGGCTTGTTGAACCGGATAAATGGTTCTCAACCTCCCGAAGCGGTATTTAACGAAATCATGTCAGCTGTAAACGAGGGATAGCTATGATTGTGCTAAAAAGCAACCATGAAATAGAACTGATGCGGGAAGCCGGGCGCATTGTGGCAGCCACGCATAAAAAGCTAGCAGATGCCATCAAGCCAGGTATTACCACCCTGGAGCTGGACAAGATTGCCCATGAAGTGATCACGAAAAACGAAGCCAAGCCCTCATTTAAAGGATATCATGGCTTTCCTGCCAGTATTTGCACTTCTATAAATGAAGAAGTGGTCCACGGCATTCCGGGAATTAAAAGACTGAATGAAGGGGACATTGTGAGTATAGATGTGGGGGCTGAATTCAAAGGGTATCATGGAGATGCTGCTCGAACTTATCCCGTGGGTGAAGTGGATGATAAAATGCTCCATTTGATGCGAGTTACGGAGCAGGCTTTGCACAAAGGAATAGAGCAGGCATATAAAGGGAACAGGCTGAGCGACATATCAAACGCGGTGGAAGAACACGTAAAGACTCACGGTTTTTTTGTGGTCAAAAAATACGTGGGCCACGGTATTGGGAGCCAAATGCACGAACCTCCGGAGATTCCCAACTTCGGCCCTCCAGGCAGGGGGCCGCGTTTAAAACCAGGTATGGTTTTCGCAATTGAACCCATGGTGAATATTGGCACCTCAGAAGTGGCCACTAAAAACGACCATTGGACTGTGGTTACAGCTGATGGGAAAGCCTCAGCTCATTTTGAACATACCGTGGCTATTTTTGGTGGCGGACCGGAGATACTTACCCAACTTTCTTCTTAAAAGTAAAGGGGGAAATGCTGTATTGAATGAACTGGAGATAGGTCAATTGGTATACTCCAAGCAGGGCAGAGATAAAGATAGTGTATACGTGGTGGTGGAACTAATAGACCAGGATTTTGTAAAAGTTTCAGATGGACGCAAGCGCCCTCTTTCTAGGCCAAAAAAGAAAAACATCAAACACTTGCAAAAGGTGAATAAATTTGTCTCCGTGTATTTGGCGGAAAAGCTGGAACGCAAAAAGGCGAGTGATAGACAAATTAAAGAAGAATTGGAATCAATGATGGCAAAAGTGGACTGAATATAGTAAAATAATGAGATGGTCCGGTATTTAACTTGCAAAAGGGGGTGCCATCCGATCCTATGTCTAAAAACGAAGCAATTGAAGTTGAAGGAACGGTTGTAGAACCGCTGCCTAATGCTATGTTTAGGGTGGAATTAGAAAATGGCCATAAAATTCTGGCGCATGTGTCAGGTAAAATCAGGATGAATTATATTCGAATTTTACCCGGTGATAAAGTCAAAGTTGAGCTATCACCTTATGACCTAAGCCGTGGACGGATAACTTATCGCTATAAATAGTTTGACAAAGTACCAGGAAAAGAGGAGGTTTTTACAATGAAAACGAGGCCTTCTGTCAAGCCGATTTGTGAGCGCTGTAAAGTGATTAGGCGCCGGGGCAGAGTAATGGTGATTTGCTCTAACCCCAAACACAAACAAAAACAGGGCAAATAATTATGATTCAATTGATTGATTGTGGCGAATAAAATGATTACATTGTGAACAAGAATTGCAAAAACTATTAATATGTGTGCTAATATGAGAAAATGTAAAAACCGAGGAGGTGTGAGCATGGCAAGGATTGCTGGGGTTGATTTACCTAGAAATAAGCGGGTTGCCATTGGTTTGACTTATATTTATGGTATTGGGCACTCAACAGCGGCTGAGATTTTAGAAAAAACAGGTGTCTCGTCGGATACTCGAATAAAAGACCTTACCGAAGACGAAGTCAATCGGCTGAGAAGCACTATCGACAACGAATACCAGGTGGAAGGTGACCTGCGGCGTGAAGTTTCCATGAGTATAAAACGATTGATGGAAATAGGCTGCTATCGCGGCTTAAGACACAGACGCGGTCTACCTGTTAGGGGGCAGAGCACGAAAAATAATTCTCGTACCCGGAAAGGTCCGCGCAGAACCATTGGGGCTAAAAGATAAGGTTTAGCGGATGCCGTACCTAAAGTTCATAAACTTATAGGTGAAATATGTTAACAGAACCAATTAAGAGAACCAAAGGAAAGGAAAAAGGAGGGTGAGATTATAATGGTGAAGAAAAGACGGCCGGCTACCAGGAAAAAGAAAACAAGAAAAAATATTGAAAATGGCATTGCTCATATAAAGTCAACTTTTAACAATACCGTCATAAATATTACCGACAGCGAAGGCAATACTATGGCATGGTCAAGTGCAGGGGCTTGTGGTTTTAAAGGATCCAGGAAAGGCACGCCTTATGCGGCACAAATAGCTGCTGAAACCTCGGCAAAAACTGCTATGGAAGATGGATTAAGGAATGTAGAGGTTCGGGTTAAAGGACCAGGCTCCGGCAGGGAAGCAGCGATCAGATCACTGCAGGCAGCAGGGTTAGAGATAAATGCTATCAAAGATGTGACACCTATTCCCCATAATGGTTGTCGTCCACCCAAGCGGAGACGGGTATAATGAACCGAAAAGCAGAAATAGAAATAGGAGGTGTATAAATAAATGGCGCGATATCGAGGCCCGGTATGTAGATTGTGCCGGCGAGAAGGCACCAAATTGTATTTGAAAGGCGAAAGATGCTATACAGATAAATGCGCAATAGAAAAAAAAGCGTATATACCAGGACAACATGGTCCTACCAGAAGAGGCAAGCAGAGTGAATACGGTATGCAGCTTAGAGAAAAGCAAAAAGCCCGGCGAATGTACGGTATTTTGGAAAACCAGTTTCGTCGGTATTTTAGAGAAGCGGATAAAAGGAAAGGTATTACTGGGGAAGTACTGCTTCAATACCTTGAAACCCGGTTGGATAATGTAATTTACAGGATGGGTTTTGCGGGCAGCAGAGCAGAGGCCAGGCAGTTGATAAATCACGGTCACGTTCTGGTTAATGATAAGAAAACCGATGTGGCTTCTTATGAAGTGACCCCCAATGATGAGATCACAATTAAAGAGAAAAGCACTAAAAATCCCCGGATGCAAGAATTAAAAGAATTGGCAGAGGGTTATTCAGTTCCGGAGTGGCTAGAAGTTGACCATGAGAGTTTCCAGGGTCGCATGGTTAGAGTACCAACTCGCGAAGAGATTGATACTCCGGTGGAAGAACACTTAATTGTTGAGCTTTACTCACGCTAATGCCAATTAAGCCCTCAGCGTTTTATCAGCTGCTAATATAAAAGGAGGGTTGATTTTGATAGAAATTGAAAAACCTCAAATAGAATGCCAAGAAATAAGCGAAGATAATACTTATGGCCAGTTTGTCATAGAACCGTTGGAAAGGGGTTATGGTACAACACTGGGAAATTCACTGCGGCGCATTTTGTTATCTTCTCTTCCTGGTGCTGCCGTTACCTCCGTAAAAATTGACGGCGTACTGCACGAGTTTTCTTCTATACCAGGTGTGGTTGAAGACACCACTGAAATTATTTTGAACTTGAAAAAGCTCGTTCTGAAAATTCATTCTGAGGCCCCCCAGGTTTTGAGCTTGGAGAAAGAAGGGGAAGGCGTTGTTACTGCTGAAGATATTCAGGCTGGCTCTGACGTGGACATTATAAATCCGGAACTGCCTATAGCTACTTTATCAGAGGATACCCGGCTGTACATGGAAATAACTGCTAGAAATGGAAGAGGGTATCTTAAAGCAGACCGAAACAAAGAGTCTGAGCAGCCCATTGGCTTAATACCTGTAGATTCCATTTTTACACCAGTAACCAAAGTAAATTATCAAGTGGCCGACACCCGGGTTGGACAGATTACGGACTATGACCGGTTAATCCTTGAGGTTTGGACGGACGGAAGTATTAAGCCGGATGAGGCAGTGAGCATGTCTGCCAAAATTATGCAGGAACATTTGGACCTGTTCATCAACCTGACCGAAAGAGCTCCTGATATGGAAGTGATGGTGGAAAAAGAAGACGATGACAAGGAAAAAATTCTTGAAATGAGTATAGATGAGCTGGACTTATCAGTACGGTCTTATAACTGCTTGAAACGCGCAGGGATTAATACCATCGAAGAATTAACTCAGAAAACACCCGAAGACATGATGAAAGTACGAAACTTGGGGAAAAAATCCCTGGAGGAAGTAAAGTCCAAATTGGCAGAATTAGACCTTTCTTTAAAAGAGTCTCACGAGTAAAGGAACAAAGGAGGGACAAACGTCATGACACCTCGAAAATTTTCCCGGAGCAAGGACCAACGTAGAGCTTTGTTAAGGAATTTAACAACGTCCTTTCTCAGGGAAGAAAAAATAGAAACCACAGAACCCAAGGCCAAGGATGTAGGCCGAATGGCGGAAAAAATGATTACTTTGGCCAAAAAAAATACTTTGGCGTCTAGGAGAAAAGCCCTTTCTTACCTGACGGATGAAGATGTGGTCACCAAATTGTTTGAGAATATAGGGCCAAAGTATCAAGACCGCCAGGGTGGCTACACCCGTGTGGTCAAAAAAGGGCCCCGTAATGGTGATGGCGCACCTATGGCCATTTTAGAATTGGTGGAATAGAAGCACTTCCAATGGAAGAGGAATGACGGACAACAGCAGCTAAAACAATGTTAAACGAAAGCATAACATTGGCGGCAAAAATCGGGACAGAAAGTGACCGGCCCTGATAGGGGCCTCTTCCTGTCCTTTTTTATGTTTCTTTCCAAGGAGGGTCAAAATTGGCCCAATTTATACAGGTCGACCAAGTATCATTTCAATATTCGCAGAAAGAAAGGCAAGACCAAACAGCCCTGGAAGAATTTTCATTTCAAGCGCATAAAGGAGAATACGTGGCTATAATTGGCAGGAACGGTTCTGGAAAATCTACCCTGGCCAAGCTATTGAATGGTTTATTGCTGCCAGCTAAAGGAAAAGTTATCATTGATGGCATGGATACCCGGAAACACGAAAACACTTGGTTGGTTAGACAGAAAGCGGGACTGGTGTTTCAGAACCCAGATAACCAGATTGTGGCGACAACGGTGGAAGAAGATGTTGCTTTCGGTTTGGAAAACCTGGGTTTAGATCGTTCCCTGATGAAATCCAGGATAGATGAAGCCCTGGATACGGTAGAGATGAAAGCTTATCGACAATATCCACCCCATCTGCTCAGCGGGGGTCAAAAGCAGCGGGTGGCCATAGCTGGAATAATTGCTATGCGCCCCGAGATTTTAATTCTGGATGAACCCACGGCTATGTTGGATCCCCGGGGTAGAAAAGAGGTCGTGGAAACGGTGGAAAAATTGAACCAAGAAGGTATTACGGTTATATATGTAACTCATTTTATGGAAGAAGTCGTTCAGGCCCACCGGGTGCTGGTAATGGAAGCAGGAAAAAAATTATGTGAGGGCCAGCCTGCAGACATATTTACCCGGACACAGCAGTTAGAAGCAGCCGGACTAGAACCGCCCCAGATAGTTGAACTATGTAATGAGCTGCGGCTTACGGGCATTAAAATCCCGAATGAGACTTTGACAGTCGATGCGATGGTGAAAGCTTTATGTTAATCCAAGTGGAAAATTTAACCCACATTTATTCTCCTGGAACACCCATGGAGCAAACAGCTTTAGACCATGTAAATATGGAGGTTGAAAAGGGAGAATTTATCGGTATCATTGGCCACACTGGGAGCGGAAAATCAACTTTAATCCAGCATTTTAACGCCCTGCTTATGCCCACTTGTGGTAGAGTACTGGTTGATGGTGTCGATACTGCCCAGAATAAAAAAGAGTTGGGCGAGATTCGTCAAAAGGTGGGACTGGTATTCCAATATCCGGAACATCAACTTTTTGAAGAGACGGTAGAGGACGATGTAGCTTATGGTCCTAGAAATTTACGCCTTTCAGAAGATGAAGTCATGGCGCGTGTGAAATTTGCCCTCAACACGGTTAACATTTCTTATGAAGCGTATAAAGATCGCTCTCCCTTTGAGTTAAGCGGAGGACAAATGAGGCGGGTGGCTATTGCCGGAGTTTTAGCCATGCAGCCAGAAGTCCTAGTTTTAGACGAACCCACTGCTGGATTGGACCCGGAAGGCCGGCGACAGCTCATGGAATACGTAAGTTCATTCCATAAAAACCTGGGGATAACCATCGTGTTGGTGACCCATAACATGGAAGATGTGGCCAGGTTGGCGGGTCGCATGTTTGTAATGGATCAAGGTAGGATCAAAATGGAAGGCGTGCCGGGCGAAATATTTACCCAAAGTGAAGAGCTGATGGAGTTGGGGTTAGGCGTACCCGAAATCAGTGTATTAATGAGAAAACTTCAAAAATGTGGTTGGGACCTTCCTCTAAATGTGTATACGGTTAAAGAAGCCAAGCAGGAAATGCTGCGGGCTATGACAAAAAAGCGGGATGATACGCATGTTTAAAGGCATAACTATTGGCCAATACCTCCCCGGAGATTCTTTTTTACATCGGTTGGATCCCCGGATGAAGATCGTTATGATTGTGGTTTTTATCATTACATTGTTTTTAGCGAACTCATTTACCGGATATGGATTAATGGGCGGTTTTATTATCTCGATTATCTTCACGAACAAACTTCCGATGAAGATGATATTAAAAGGACTCCGACCAATTTTTTTTATCATTACTTTTACTTTTATTCTCCATTCTTTTATGACTCAAGGCGGAGAGGTGCTGCTTCAACTAGGCGCTCTTACCGTAGAGGCGGAAGGACTTTATACCGGGGGATTTATGGCGTTAAGATTGGCTTTATTGGTGATGACGACTTCCCTGTTAACTTTGACCACATCACCTATTGCTTTAACTGATGCTATTGAAAGCTTACTATCGCCTTTAAAAAAAGTTGGGGTGCCCGCTCATGAACTTGCCATGATGATGACCATTGCCCTGAGATTTATACCTACATTGATGGAAGAAACTGAAAAAATCATGAAAGCCCAAAAGGCCCGGGGCGCAAATTTCGAATCGGGGAGCTTGTTTGAGCGCGCCAAAAACCTGGTTCCACTGCTGGTCCCTTTATTTATCAGCGCTTTTCGGCGTGCCGATGAACTTGCCCTGGCTATGGAAGCCCGTTGTTATCGAGGTGGTGAAGGCAGGACTCGGCTGAAAGAGCTTCAAGCCCAAAAAAAAGATTATTATGCGCTATCGATTTTAGGAGCCCTGGTGGTTTTTATAGTGGTTACTGGGATTTAAAAAAATTGGTTATTTGGCAGTAAAAAATTTTCTTAAATGGTTATCAAGTTAAATCAGAATAATTGCCGTATTTGGTGTTGCAATGCTTTCGCTCATGACTTTGCTGAACT
>CAZARY010000015.1:0-10102 GCA_964487675.1 uncultured Clostridia bacterium
AATATAAAAATGAGCTTTTAGAAGAAAACTCCAAATCAGATGCTTCTCCTCAAAGCCATCATGACGAGCTCTTACCAGTAGCTGTAGAACTTGTCCTGGAAAATCAGCAAGCTTCTATTTCCTTGTTTCAAAGGCGCTTGAGAATAGGGTACACCAGGGCTGCAAGATTAGTAGATGAACTAGAAGAGCTTGGTGTGTTGGGAGGCCATGAAGGAAGTAAACCGAGAAAGATATTATTGAGCGAATCGGAATTGTATGAATTGGTTCAAAAATTGAAAGGAACAGCTGAAGAGTGATTGTATTAACCCGTCATTAAGGGGTGAATATTATGCCACAAGATTATGAGTCAACGAATGATTTAGAAGTTTCCGCCCAGGAAATTGGAGAAAAATTGAGAAAAGCCAGGGAAACGCAAGGACTCACCATAGAGGACATTCAACAAAGAACTAAATTACGGCGCAAATATATTCAGGCTATTGAAAAAGGAGATTTTAATGTATTCCCAGGAAATGTATATGTTAAAGGGGCAATGAGAAATTTCGCAGAGGCGGTCGGATGTGATTATGAAGAGTTGTGGGCAAATTATGAAAAGTGGGTCTCAAAACATCAGGACCAAGAGGCCAGTAAATCAAAAAGCAAAGCACCAAAGTACTATTCTCCATCGCCTCATAAAGCGCCTCCCTGGAGGCGGATGTTAAAAAAATTGATTATGTATGTGTTGATTATTGGCATGCTAGGTTTTGGCATGGTTCAAGTGTATGATTTTCTTGCTGGCATAGAATTGGGTAATGATGAACCTGTAGCGGAAAACGATCTAGAAATCCCTGAAAAGGAAGAAGACCCTGAAGAAAAAGAAGACGATGACCCCCAAGACAAAGAAAAGGAAGAACCCCCCGAACTAAGTGCTGAAAGAGTAAGCGAGACCCCGTATACTTATCGAATAACGGGTTTAGAAGAAGAGGAACTAACGATTGTTTTAAGTGCAGAACATACATGTTGGGTTGGTGCAACTTTGGATGGGGAATATGAAGATCTAGGAAATATTGAGGCTGGCACCAGTGTAGAACTTACAACCACAGAGTCTGCTGAATTCATACTAGGGTATGCATATGGGTTGGAAATCTCGGTTAATGATACAGCGCTGGAAGTCCCAGATGAAAGGGGACGCGCAGAAGTACACATTGAAATTGCTGAATAAGTAGAAATTGTAGCGTGAGGGATCATTATGTCGAGTAAATATGTCGGGTAAATGTGTTGGGTAAATTAGAGGTGTTTTATACTTTGTTACTGGCACAAACTAACTAAAAACTTGGTAAAGGTGGAAAACTTTTGAAAGTATACATTCTAACCCTTGGGTGCGCAAAGAATCAAGTTGATAGTGAAACCATAGAGAAGATAATACGTAGAGAAAAATATTCGGTCACGGAAATCCCTGAGTCAGCAGATATAGTCATAGTCAATACCTGTGGCTTTATAGATGCAGCAAAAGAGGAATCTATAGATTACATTCTAGAAGCTGCTAAATTAAAAGAAACAGGGAATGTAAAAATTTTAATGGTGGCAGGCTGTTTATCCCAGCGGTATAAAGAGACCCTTAAGGAAGAGATACCTGAAATTGACGCTATGATTGGTACTGATAATCAATATGAGGTGCCACAAATATTAAAACGTGCTTTAGAAGGTGAATTTGTCTCTCTTTTTCAAAGAAATGATCAAACTTGGCTTGATACGGATTTAGGAGAACATTTAACGCATTCTGCTCCATATCGGTACGTAAAAATAGCAGAAGGGTGTAATAATCATTGTGCATACTGTGCAATCCCTTTTATTCGAGGCAATTACCGGAGCAAACCTATGGAGAAAATACTAAGAGAAGTTGAAAATATAGTTGACAAAGGGACAAAAGAAATAAATTTTATTGCTCAGGATACCACCCGATACGGACTAGATTTGTATAACGATTATAAACTTGCAGAGCTATTGGAAAAGGCCGCACAAATTGCTTATAAAAACAATTGTTGGGTTCGATTTTTATATGGGTACCCCACCCGGATAAATAAAAACTTGCTGTCTGTTATAAAACAGTACGACAATATCTGCTCATATTTAGATATACCCCTTCAGCATATTAACGATAAGGTTTTAAAACGGATGAACCGGGGCGGAAACGCCAATCAAATAAAGAACTTAATCACATGGATTAAGGATGAAATTCCGGATGTAATCCTGCGGTCATCTTTTATAGTTGGGTTTCCTGGAGAAACCAGAAAAGCGTTTCAAGAATTGCTTGACTTTTTGAGTGAAGTCAAGTTTGAGCATGCAGGGATATTTAAGTATTCACAAGAAGAAGACACAAAAGCTTATTATTATCAAGATAGTATTAGCGAAGCCGAAAAAGAAGAGCGGTATTTGAAAGCATGGCAGCATCAGCAAAATATCACAAAACAGAAGAATAAAGCGTTAGTGGGGTCAAAGATGCGCGTATTGATAGAAGAGGAGATGGCTGACGAGCCAGGGACAATGATTGCCAGGGGAATGAGGCATGCACCTGAAGTGGATGGCAGTGTTGTTATTCCTGGTTGCCGTGCTTTACCCGGAGATTTTACGGACGTAAAGATTATCCAATCCCTTGACTATGATTTAATTGGAGAAATCGATTATGAACTTGGCAAACAAAATCACCATAGTTAGAATTATTCTCGTTCCAATTTTTATGATTATACTTTTAATGAGAATTCCATACGGAGAATTTTTTGCATGGGGCGTTTTCATTGTTGCCTCTGTGACTGATGCTTTGGATGGATATATAGCTAGAAGAAAAAAACTAGTGACTAATTTTGGTAAATTTTTGGATCCATTAGCGGATAAATTATTGATCACTGCTGCACTCATCACTCTTGTGGATATGGGGAAACTGCATTCCATCGTAGCATTTATAATCATTGGTAGGGAGTTTGCTGTTACAGGTTTAAGGGTGATTGCAGCCAGTGAAGGGATCGTCATTTCTGCCAGTAAACTGGGAAAATCAAAAACATTCGCCCAGGTTGTAGCAATTTCAGCTATTATGCTTCAAGCGGGTTTTGCTAATGCCCTGTGGTTCAATGTACCGTTATCTCCTTTGGTCGATTTTGTGGTGTTGATTGCTGTGGTGATCACGATATGGTCAGGCTTGGATTATTTTTATAAAAATAAGAATTTAATAAAACTTGGGTGAGTATGATCTTCTTCATTGATCAAAATAGAATATGAACATGACAAGTATGACAAAACAGATGAGGTGACTTAATCGTGGATGGGGAAATTATAACAGTGGGAAATGAGTTGATTTATGGACAAGTTATGAACCGTAATGGGGGTTATCTGTCTCAAAAATTGACAGAATTAGGGATTAACATAAGATTTCATCAGTCAGTTGGAGATGATGAGGAACGGCTTGAAAATGCCTTGAAAACCGCTTTAAACAGAGTAGACCTTGTGGTTATAACCGGTGGGCTTGGCCCCACCGAAGATGATATAACCAAGGAAGTTACAGCACGCACTTTAGGGTTAGAAATGATATTTTCAAATCGGGAGTACATTAGAATTCAGTCTTTTTTCAAACGATTAAACAGAACTATGAGTGACAACAATAAAAAACAAGCCTACATTCCGCAAGGTGCCGAAGTTATGGAAAATCAGATAGGCACCGCCTCTGGGATTTTTTTAAAAAAAGGAACAAATTTAGTTGCACTACTGCCGGGACCACCAAGAGAACTGAAGCATATTTTTGAAACCCACCTGTCAAATAAACTCAAAGAAATATGTGTTTTGGATGGGGATTTGTCTTATTATTTTTCGGGCACTCTTAAAATCATTGGGTTGGGAGAATCTAAGGTGGATGAGAAATTAATCCAGCTAAAGCCTCATCTTCCTTCAAGTATTGAGGTTGCCCCCTTAGCTAAGAGAAGCCAAGTACACTTACTAGTAAAAGGGAAAGACAGGGATAAGGAAAAGTTAAATGGAAAAATGGATCAGGCAAAGCGTATCTTAAAGGAGGCTTTTTCAGATTATTATTGGGGCGAAGACGATGAAACATTAGAAAAAATCGTAATAAATAAACTGAGTCATAAAGGGGCAACGGTTGCCCTGGCGGAATCTGTAACAGGCGGATTGATATCCAATCGATTGACAAACGTACCTGGAGCCAGTCAAGTATTCAATGGCGGTATTGTATGCTATTCCGATTATTCAAAGCAAGCTTTATTACATGTTACGCCTGAAATGATTGCCACCTATACTTCTGTAAGTGCAGAAGTCAGTGAAGCGTTAGCTAAAAATGCTAAAGAGTCGTTTTGCTCAACAATTGGGGTAGGGGTTACAGGATATGCAGGTCCCGGAGGAGAAAAACCCGGCCAAGTTATTATTGCTGTGACTGACCATGTAAATGCTAAAATCAAAACATTGAATTTACCAGGAACAAGAGAGGACATCAAAGAGGGTGCTGCGAATTATGCGCTTAACGAGTTAAGATTATTTTTACTTGGGGCTCATTCATAAACCGAGTTTAAAATTTTGTGATACTTTCCAAAAATGGCTAGATAAGAACATTTAATGCAAAAAGCCGGTCAAATGGCTTTTTTGGAGGTCGCTTGTTGGCTGTTTTTGTTTACGATAAAATTAACGAAAGAAGGAATAACAAACAGGAAAAGAGAATATAAAATTATCCTTACTTATTTGATTAACTATACATTGATAATGCTGAAATAAAGGAACATGTTGGTGTTTTAAGCTTTTGTACTGTTTAATAAATTCAGACTAAAAGCTTCAATTTGTTTTCAAATAAGTATTATGCATTTTAGAGGAGGGACGCGTGGCATGGAGAAACAGAAAGCTTTAGATATGGCCCTTTCACAAATAGAAAAGCAGTTTGGTAAAGGGTCCATCATGAAACTGGGTGAAGATTCGGCCAAAATGAATGTTGAGGTTATTCCCACGGGCGCGTTATCGCTGGATATAGCCCTTGGTGTCGGCGGTTTACCCCGAGGAAGAGTAGTAGAAGTCTATGGACCAGAATCTTCCGGCAAGACTACAGTAGCCCTGCATGCAGTTGCGGAGGCCCAGAAATCGGGGGGGAATGCAGCGTTTATCGATGCTGAGCATGCCTTAGATCCTGCTTATGCAAGAAATTTAGGAGTTAATATTGACGAGCTCCTTGTGTCTCAACCGGATACTGGTGAACAAGCACTGGAGATCGCTGAATCCTTGGTAAGGAGTGGAGCTATTGATATAGTAGTTATTGATTCCGTAGCAGCATTGGTCCCTAAAGCCGAAATAGAAGGAGAAATGGGCGATGCACATGTGGGTTTACAAGCTCGATTAATGTCTCAAGCACTAAGAAAACTCTCTGGCTCAATACGGAAATCCCGAACGACTGCGCTCTTTATTAATCAAATTCGAGAAAAAGTAGGGGTTATGTTTGGCAACCCTGAAACCACACCTGGCGGGCGTGCGCTAAAATTTTATTCATCTGTCCGCATTGAAGTTCGACGAGTGGAGTCTTTAAAGAAAGGAAATGAAATTATAGGAAACAGGACCAGGGGTAAAGTGGTAAAGAATAAAGTGGCTCCACCGTTTAAAAAAGCAGAATTTGATATCATGTATGGCAATGGTATATCTCAAACAGGAAATATCATTGATTTGGCAACAGAACTAAATATCATTACCAAAAGCGGTCCCTGGTATTCGTATGGTGAAGATCGACTTGGGCAGGGCAAAGAGAACGCGAAGCAGTATCTTTTAGAAAATCCTGAAGTGTTAGAAGCGGTAGAACTTCAAATTAAAGAACAGTATAATTTGAATCCAAAAGGAGACGGAGAAACAAACGAGACAAATTCAAAAACCGATCAAACGGGCGATAAAACGAATCAAGATAAACACTCAGCTCCAACTGGTTCAGGTAAGCGTGAAGAACAAAAGAATAAAAATGAAAAATAATGAACAGGAGAGTCACCATCACTTGGAAGGGAAAGCCTGGAACTTGTCACTAAAGTACTTGAGCAGAGCCCAGAAGAGCAGGCAAGAAATACTTAATTATCTTGCCAAGAAAGGGTATCCCAAGTCAATAAATGAAAAAGTGGTTCAAAGACTAGAAAAAGCATTATTAATTGATGACAAGAAATATGCCTATGCTTTCGTAGAAGAGAAAACATCAAATTCTAATAATCCAATAGGGCCAGCCAAATTAAGATATGAACTTTATCAAAAAGGGATTGCACGCGAAATTATTGATGAGACCCTTTCATGTTTAACTGAAGCACAGGAAAGAGAATTAATTGAAAGGGCCATCATGAGAAAACACGGCTGTTTGGATAATATCGATTTACGTGAAAAGCAAAAACTTGCGGCTTATCTGCAAAGAAAAGGCTTTAACTTAGAGCTTATCATTATCGTATTAGATTTGCATGATGTATGATTGAAAACAAAACTTTTCGGTATTGTTAAAGATGGGAACACCTGTTTAAAATCCAGCGCCTTGAATATTTGCCTGGCCTGGCCGGTAAGTACTTGACAGCAACTTCATATAAAGATAAGATAAAATCATAAGTTATAAGCTACCTCCTGGCTGCTGCATCTCTTAATTCACATAAAGAAATGCTTGACTTGAAAGCAGAGTAAACAAAGCAGAACAGGAGGTGAGCTCAAATTACTACTATGCTAAACATCTTAATATCCATAGGAGTAGGCGCTGTTGGTATTTTAGCTGGCTACTTGATTCGAAAGAAGATTGCTGAAGCAAAGATTACCTCCGCTGAAGAGGCTGCTAATAGAATCATAGAAGATGCGAAAAAACAAGGCGAGTCAATGAAGCGGGAAGCTCTCCTGGAAGCGAAAGAAGAGGTTCATAAGCAAAGAAATGACCTTGAAAAAGAGACCCGGGAGAGAAGGAATGAAATTCAGCGGTATGAAAGAAAGCTGGAACAAAAAGAAGAGTCTTTGAATAAACAGCAAAAGAAACTTGATCAAAAAGAGTCTGAGCTAAATGCCAAGGATCAGAAATTAAAAGAAAGACAGCAGGAATTGGATGAGATATATCAAAAACAAGTGGAAGAATTGGAAAATTTATCGGGGTTAACCACCCAGGAAGCTAAGGAAATGCTTCTAAATAGAGTTAAAGAAGAAATTTCTCATGAAAAAGCAATGATGATCAAAGAAATGGAAAGTAGAGCGAAAGAAGAAGCAGAGAAAAAAGCAAGGGATATCATTACTTCAGCTATTCAACGATGTGCTGTAGACCATGTGGCAGAAACAACAGTTTCTGTGGTTTCCCTACCAAATGACGAAATGAAAGGACGAATTATTGGAAGAGAAGGCAGAAATATAAGGACTTTAGAAACTTTGACGGGTATCGATTTGATTATTGATGACACACCTGAAGCGGCTATACTTTCAGGATTTGATCCAATCAGGAGAGAAGTTGCCCGAATCGCCCTTGAGAAACTGGTTTCGGATGGCAGAATACATCCGGCAAGGATAGAAGAAATGGTAGAGAAAGCTCAAAAAGAGGTGGATGAACAAATAAAAGAAGAAGGAGAACAGGCCAGTTTTGACACGGGAGTTCATGGATTGCACTCTGAAGTCATAAAACTTTTGGGGCGTCTAAAATTTCGAACAAGCTATGGTCAAAATGTGTTGAACCATTCAATTGAAGTTGCACGGCTAAGTGAAATCATGGCTTATGAGTTAGGCGCAAATATTTCCGTTGCAAAGAGGGCTGGATTGCTGCATGATATCGGGAAAGCTGTGGATCATGAGTATGAAGGGCCGCATGTCTCATTAGGCACTGAGCTTGGCAAAAAGTATGGAGAGTCTTCTGAGGTCCTGCATGCAATTGCTACACATCATGGAGATGAAGAGCCCCAGACTATTGAAGCTGTTTTGGTTCAAGCGGCAGATGCAATTTCGGCTGCTCGACCTGGTGCTAGAAGAGAGACATTAGAGTCTTATATAAAACGTTTGGAAAAACTTGAAGAGATAGCTGACTCTTATAAGAGCGTGGAGAAAGCTTATGCCATTCAAGCCGGTCGAGAAGTTAGAATAATGGTAAAACCAGAACAAGTAAATGATGAAACAAGCATCAATCTCGCAAGGGATATATCGAAACAGATAGAGTCGGAACTGGATTATCCTGGACAGATTAAAGTTACAGTGATAAGAGAGACCAGGGCCGTTGAGTACGCTAAATAATTATCAACGATCCCCATATAATGAAGTGCCCCTTAATTAAAGGGGCACTTCATTATATGGGGTACCCTTTTTTTATTTGTTGAACATAAAAGGAGGAATGCATGTTGAACTTATTACTTATTGGAGATATAGTAGGGCGTCCTGGCAGAAACTGTATAAGAGACTTATTACCAGAACTCAAAAAAAATTATCAGGTTGATTTTACAGTAGCCAATTGTGAAAATATTGCGGGTGGAAAAGGTATCACCGAAAAAACGATAACTCAAGTTTTTGACTATGGGGTGGATGTGGCTACTTCAGGCAACCACGTTTGGGACAAGAAAGAGGTTTATCAGGTAATTGATAATTATGATGATATAATAAGACCGGCCAATTACCCACCCGGAACTCCTGGTAAGGGATATGGCGTTTATCAAGTAAATGGTCAATCAATTGGAATTATTAATCTAGCCGGCAGGATTTTTATGCCCAATTTAGATTGTCCATTTAGAAAAGCAAAAGAGATCATTAAAACCCTCAAAGAAAAATGCAGGTTCATTGCGGTGGATTTTCATGCCGAGGCCACTTCTGAAAAAAGTGCTTTGGCCCGGTATTTAGATGGTGATATATCTTGCTTAATAGGGACTCATACCCATGTTCAAACTGCGGACGAAAAGATTTTACCGAAAGGCAGTGGCTATATAACCGATGCAGGAATGACTGGACCTGAGGATTCAATTCTTGGTGTTAAAAGTGATCAAATCATTAATACGTTTTTAACACAGTTACCGGAAAGATTTGAAATCGCTGAAAGCAGTGGAACGATATTAAATGGTATTTTAATAAAAATATCAGAGGACAGCGGTTTGTGTATGGATATTGAAAGAATACAAGAAAAACATGAGTTATAAAAATTTTTCCCCCATATTTTTATTTAATATTTTAAATCTTATTTTGTAATCTTACATTTAAGTGGTAATAAATGATAATAAGGGAAATGATAAAGCTTGAAAGGTGGAGAGAGCATGAAATGTTTTGCTGATCTGCATATTCACAGCACAGCTTCTGATGGGATCTTAACACCTATTCAAGTTATACAAGCTGCACAAGCCCAAAATCTTTCTTACATTTCTATAGCCGATCATGATACGATGCTTGGCGTAAAAGAATTAAGTAATTACTTAAAAACCAACCAGTCACCTGTTAAACTTATACCTGCCGTTGAAATTTCTGCTGATTATTATGATGAAGAAATTCATATTCTCGGATATTTTGCCAGAGATCATCACCAAGAACTTGAATTTGCTTTAGACGAATTAAATCAACTAAGAAATCAACGCATAGACAAAATACTTGAAAAACTCGCTTTGAATGGAATTTATATTTCTCGTCATGAAGTAGAACAGCATTCTAAAATTGGTACGTTAGGACGGCCTCATATAGCAAAAGAAATGATCCAACAGGGGTATGTTAATACGGTAGGAGAAGCTTTTGAACGTTATTTAGCCCGAGGGAAGCCTGCTTATGTTAGAAGGGAAAAAATGGACCCCTCTGGTGCTATCGATTTAATCAAATCCTGTAATGGGGTAGCAGTTTGGGCCCATCCTGGCATAACAAAAAGGCCGGAAGAAGCAATTGACATGTTACTAGCATATGAGATTGATGGGGTGGAGCTATATCATCCTTATCATACTATAAACTTTGAAATAGAATGGCGCTCTATTTTAGAAAAAAATAATTTATTGATTACCGGTGGTTCTGATTTTCACGATTTTCATGACCCACCTGCAATCATGGGTGTGAAAGGAATAAGTTGTTCACAAGTAGAGAAAATGCATAATTTATTGGCGGTCAAGTCATTATGAAACAACACAAGAACAAAACAAGTCATTTATTTCAA
>CAZARY010000015.1:10202-18491 GCA_964487675.1 uncultured Clostridia bacterium
TGGCGGTCAAGTCATTATGAAACAACACAAGAACAAAACAAGTCATTTATTTCAAACTGTAATCTAAAACTGCGGTGCAAACAAAATCAGGCGCTTACTAAAAAGACTAATGGATTAATCCATTAGTCTTTTTGGTTTTTTAAATTTTTAGGCAGGATTTTTTAAAACAACCCCGAATAGTGAAAGTGGAAAAGAAATAAGATTGATAATGGTTTGGTCAATGGAACTATTACATTGAAGAGAATATATCTAGATTTTTTCATGCAAATGGATCAATCCAATTGTGCACAAATCTTTTCACTAATTTTAAGGCTGGTGAGAATATGGAAATAAAGTTAGATAAAAACGTGAATATTCCATATTATATTCAAATCAAAAATGAAATCGTTAAACTCATTAAAAACAAATCGTTAACTCCCGGCCAAAAGTTACCCACTGAAAGAGAAATGGCTGAAAAACTCCAGATTAGTAGAAATACAATCAGTATGGCCTACAAAGAGTTGGAGGATGAAGAAAAAATTGAATGCTTACAAGGCAAAGGGACATTTGTTGCAAGTGAACCAAGGGCCGAACAAAGTCGTTTAAGTAGAAAAGATCAATTACTTAGTGCTATTGATGATGCTATTAAAAAAGCTTTTAATCTAGGATTTAGTTTGGACGAATTCTTAGCGATCACACATGTAAGAGCGAGAGAAAAAAATGATTCTTTATCTAAATTAAACGCAGCTTTTGTGGAATGCAATAAAGAACAAATAGACTATTTTCTTAAAAATATTAGTGTCGATCCAGAAATTAATGTACAAACCATTCTATTAGACGAATTGAAACATAATAAAAACAAATATTTAAATGAGTTAAAGCAAATGGACCTTGTGATCACCACATTCTTTCATGTTGAAGAAATGAGAGCATTGCTAGCTGATCATTATATTGAAATTTTGCCTATTGCTATGGAATTAGAACTAGAAACTATAGTAAAACTAGCCAGGCATCATAAAGGCACAAAATTTGGACTTGTCTGTTACTCAGAAAAGTTTGCTCAAAAATTCATTGAATCTATTAATCAGGCTGGTGTCAACCATATAAACATTGAGTTTTTAACTGATCAGAATGAAAGTGCACTAAAAGATTTTATTGACTCTTACAACCAAATACTTGTAATTCCAGATAGGAAAAATGAGTTGCTTTCTAAATTGGAGACTGAAAAAAATATCTGGGAGGTGATATTTAAACCTAATCAAGCGTCACTTAATTTATTACAAACAACTTTATTGAATTTAAAACAAAAAGTCAGTTAGGAGTGTGAAATCATGAGCAACAAAACGAAAACGCCAGTAGTAATTGCTCCCAAGTGGTGTAAAGGGTGTGGAATTTGTATCGAACTTTGTCCCAAAGATGTTTTAGAATTCGATGAAAACGGCAAATCGACTCCTGCAAGACCGGAGGACTGCATTCGTTGTAACATTTGTGAAGAAACATGTCCGGATTTTGCCATTGTTGTAAGGAAGGAGGAAGATAAGGATGACGAGTAAACAAGCCATTTTAATGCAGGGAAATGAAGCGTGTGTAAAAGCAGGTCTGAAAGCAGGCGCCACATTTTACGCCGGGTACCCTATAACGCCTTCATCAGAAGTCGCTGAAGGTTTTGCAGAAGAACTCCCCAAAATTAATGGAAAGTTCATCCAAATGGAAGATGAAATAGCCAGTATGGCAGCCATAGTAGGTGCTTCAATGACGGGGGCTAAAAGCATCACAGCAACCAGTGGACCTGGATTTTCTTTAAAACAAGAAAATATTGGTTATGCTTGCATGGCTGAAGTACCTTGTGTTGTTGTAAACGTACAGAGAAGTGGCCCCAGTACGGGAGGCCCTACAGCCCCGGCTCAGGGAGATGTAATGCAGGCAAAATGGGGGACGCATGGTGACCACCCGGTGATCGCTCTGGCTCCGTATTCGGTTCGAGAAACGTATGACATGACCATTCAATCTTTTAACTTAGCAGAAAAATATCGGACGCCTGTTGTTCTTTTATTAGATGAACTTATCGGTCATTTAAGGGAAAATGTAGTGCTGCCGGATGATGATGAAATCGAAATAGTAGATCGGAAAAAGCCATCCCAAGAAGAGGATTACCTCCCTTTCCGCCCAGATGAGGATGAGATCCCGCCAATGGCTAATTTTGGCGAAGGGCATTTATTTCACGTAACCGGACTTCATCATGACGAAACCGGATTTCCCAATTTAAATAATCAAGTAGTTGATACCTTAATTCGCCGGTTGGTAAACAAAATTGATCGAGCCGTGAATGAAATAGTGGATATTGAAGTAGATATTCCCCAAAATGCCGAAACGGTTATTGTCGCTTATGGATCTGTAGCCAGATCGGCTATTAGCGCTTGTGAGCAATTAAATAACAAGGGTATGCCAACGGGCTATATTAGATTAAAAACAATTTGGCCTTTTCCTTACCAACAATTGACTGATTATTTATCAAACATTAAAACAGTTATTGTACCAGAAATGAACTTAGGTCAAATCAATGGAGAGGTGGAGCGCTGTGTTGATGTGAGTACAAAAGTGCAAAAATTAGGCAGGGTGGATACGGAACTAATAACACCCCAGGAGATTATAAGTGCCATTGAAAAGGGGGAACAGGGATAATGAATACGCATTTGAGAAAATATTTAAGATTGAATAAAATGCCGCATATTTGGTGTCCTGGTTGTGGGCACGGGACAATATTAAACAGCTTGATCCGCGCCATAGACGACGTCGGATTTGAACCGGAAAAAACAGTGGTGGTTTCTGGGATAGGATGTTCTTCACGAGCACCCGGGTATTTAAACTTTAATACTTTACACACGACTCATGGCAGAGCCTTAGCTTTTGCTACAGGTGTAAAACATGCCAATCCAGACCTAAATGTGATCGTACTTTCTGGTGATGGGGACAGTGCTGCCATAGGCGGTAACCACTTAATTCATGCGGCACGCAGAAACATCGATATTAACATTATAGTCTTTAATAATAGTATTTACGGTATGACTAGTGGCCAGTACTCTCCCATGACGCCCGAGGATGCATATGCCACCACATCACCCCACGGCAATGTAGAACAACCGTTTGATTTATGCAAAATGGTACAAGGAGCAGGAGCGACATACGTGGCCCGGGGATCTACGCATAGTGCTAAACAGTTACGAAAACTTATCAATGCTTCGCTTTCACATAAAGGCTTTTCTTTTGTTGAGGCAATTAGCCAGTGCCCCACATATTACGGAAGAAGAAACAAACTGCGATCAGCTGTGGACATGTTGAAATGGCAAAAAGAAATCACTGTAAACCTTAAAGCATACGAAAAAATGCCGGAAGAAAAGAAAGCAGGAAAAATTCCGCTGGGGGAATTCTGGAAAGATGAATCTAAGCCAGAATATACTGAGAAATATCATGAAATGGTAGAATGCTTGCAGGAAAGGAGTTGAAATGATGAGTAAATTGGAACTTCGTTTAAGCGGTTCAGGGGGGCAGGGATTAATTTTAGCTGGTATTATCCTGGCTTCTGGTGCAACAAAAGAAGGTAAAAATGTTATCCAAACGCAAAGTTACGGACCTGAGGCCAGAGGTGGTGCCAGCAAATCGGAAGTAATCATCAGTGATGAGGAGATTAATTATCCAGAAGTAACAACTCCTAACTTTCTTTTAACATTAACGAAGGAATCGTATCAAAAATACACACAAGACATTGCCAACGATTGTACTGTACTAGTAGATAGTAAGGTGACAATCGAAAAGAGGGAAGGAAAAACATACCAAATTCCGTTCTTGGAAACAGCTGAAAAAGAGCTGGGAAGACAAATTGTCGCAAATATGGTGGCATTGGGAGCTACAGTTTATTTTACCGGGGCAGTTTCAACAGAAATAATGAAAGAAGCAATTGCTGAATATGTACCTAAAGGAACAGAAGAATTGAATTGGAAAGCTTTTGATAAAGGATATGAACTAGCAGAGGCTTATGACAAAGAAAATGTTTGATTTTCTGTTTATATTTTTCTATTTATATTAAGTTGAACAAGTATAGTAGTTTCCTATGCGGCATGCAATTTTGACCAATGAATCAGTCTCCTGATTTCCGGAAAGAAGTGTTTTAGGTCAAAGCACTATAACTCCGGTAGGGAGGCTGATTCAAAATCCAGTAGCGTAACAAATTTTTGACCCATGAAGGAGGGAAGAGGATGTCAGAGAATTTAAACGTGTATCAGATAGCTCAACGGCAAATCAAAGAGGCAGTGGATATACTAGGGATAGACTATACCGTATATGAAATACTAAAGCAACCTCAAAATTTACTTGAGGTATCTTTTCCTGTGAAAATGGATGATGGTTCGATTAAAGTTTTTCGAGGGGCTCGCTCTCAGCATTGCGATGTGCTCGGTCCTTATAAAGGGGGTTTAAGATTTCACCCTACGGTAGAGTTAAACGAAACAAAAGCCTTATCCATGTGGATGACGATAAAATGCGCCGTAGTAGGGGTTCCCTATGGAGGTGCCAAAGGTGGCGTGGAGTGCAATCCTAAAGAGCTGAGTCAGCGGGAGATGGAAAGAGTAAGTCGGGCTTTTATTAAAAAAATAGCTAATTTTGTAGGCCCCGAAAAAGACATCCCTGCGCCCGATGTATATACAAATCCCCAGGTTATGGCTTGGATGATGGATGAATTCAGCAAAGTCAGGGGTTATAACAATTTTGGCTTAGTCACAGGAAAACCTATCTTGGTAGGAGGTTCCAAAGGAAGGTCAGAGGCCACAGGTCGGGGTTGTGTTTATGTGACCCGGGAAGCAGTCAATGAATTGGGTTGGAACATGGAAGATATGCGGGTTGTGATTCAAGGTTTTGGAAATGCAGGCAGCATAGCAGCAAAATTGCTCCATGATATGGGAGCTACCGTTATAGCCACGAATGATTCTGTTTCTGGTGTTTATAGCCCAGACGGTATTGACCCCTACGAGCTTCATTCTTTTAAAGACGAAACGGGATCGGTTAAGGGTTATCCCGGAAGTGAACAGGTGACCAATGACGAACTGCTTACTTTAGACTGTGATATTTTAATACCTGCAGCCATGGAAAATCAAATAACCCAGGCAAATGCGGAAGATATACAAGCCAAAATAGTTGCTGAAGCCGCAAATGGCCCTACTACACCGGATGCGGATGCTATTTTATACAATAATGGCGTAGTGACGCTGCCAGACATACTTGCAAATGCTGGCGGGGTTACTGTAAGCTATTTTGAATGGGTTCAGAACTTGCAGCATTTTTACTGGACGGAGGAAGAAGTAAATAATAGAATGGAAGAGATGATGGTTACAGCATTTAAAAATTGTTTTAGGACAAGGCAAGGATATGGGGTGCATATGAGAATGGCCGCCTATTTACTGGCAATTCAGCGCCTGGCCGATGGCATGAGAATTAGAGGTTGGCTGAATTAACGAACCAAAAAAGCTATAAAAATACCGGAAATGTTGGTTTTAGATAGATCTATTATATTAGATTGTTTCGAGGAGGGATGATTATTGCCTAAAAACAAAGGAAATAACGGAAATGAAAATCTCGAACAGGAATTTCAACGATGGCAGGAAACCACTTTAAAAAAAGTAATGGAGAAGTTTCCTGAAAGAAAAGAAAATTTCACAACTGCTTCAAACCTACCTATAGACACTGTTTATACACCATTGCATGTGAATACTGATTACATGGGTGACTTAGGATTTCCCGGTGAGTATCCTTTCACTCGAGGGGTACAACCTACAATGTATCGGGGTAAATTCTGGACTATGCGCCAGTATGCCGGTTTTGGATCTGCCAGGGAAACAAATAAAAGATTTCGCTATTTATTAGAACAGGGTCAAACAGGCCTAAGTGTTGCCTTTGACCTTCCGACCCAAATAGGCTATGATTCGGACCATCCTATGGCCGAGGGGGAGGTAGGAAAAGTTGGAGTGGCCGTGGATTCATTGGAAGATATGGAGATACTGTTTAATCAAATTCCTTTGGATCAAGTGACCACTTCTATGACTATTAATGCTCCTGCCTCTGTTCTTTTGGCAATGTATTTGGCTATTGGGGAAAAGCAAGGCATTCCCAAAGAAAAATTGGCTGGAACGATACAAAACGACATTTTGAAAGAATACGTGGCCAGAGGCACATACATTTTTCCACCTGAACCTTCTATGAGATTAATCACAGATGTGATCGCTTATTGCAGCCAGGAAGTCCCCCGATGGAACACAGTGAGCATCAGTGGGTATCATATACGTGAAGCCGGAAGTACAGCGGTGGAAGAGATTGCATTTACCCTGGCTAATGGGTTGGCTTATGTTGAAGCGGCATTGAACAGTGGTTTAGATGTGGACGATTTTGCTCCTCGATTATCGTTTTTCTTTAATTCTCACCTAGACTTTTTTGAAGAAATAGCGAAATTTAGAGCTGCCCGTCGTTTGTGGGCTAAATTGATGAAAGAACGTTTTGGAGCAAAAAATGAAAAAAGCATGAAACTGAGGTTCCACACGCAAACCGCCGGTTGCACTCTAACAGCTCAACAACCCAATAACAATATTGTCAGGGTTGCAATGCAGGCATTAGCTGCCGTATTAGGGGGCACCCAATCATTACACACGAACTCTCGTGATGAAGCTTTATCCCTTCCGACTGAAGAATCAGTACGAATTGCTTTAAGAACGCAGCAAATTCTTGCTCATGAAACGGGGGTTGGGGATACCGTTGACCCATTGGGTGGTAGTCACTATATTGAATCGTTAACGAATAGACTAGAAGAAGAAGCGCAAACATTAATTGATAAAATTGATACCCTGGGAGGTGCACCGAAAGCCATTGAACAGGGTTTTATACAAAAAGAAATCCAAGACAGTGCTTATGAATGGCAAAAATCTGTTGAAGAAGAGGAACAAATAATCGTGGGATTAAATAAGTACCAAATTGATGAAGAAATGGACTTGAGTACCCATGAGGTGGACGAAACTGTTTCAGACGAACAAAAAGAAAGGTTAAAAAAATCAAGATCTAACAGAGATAATAAAGCGGTTGAAAAGCGCTTACAGGAGTTGAAGCAAGCAGCATCAGGGAATGAAAATACCATGCCATATATATTGGAAGCTGTCAAAGAGTATGCCACATTGGGTGAAATTTGTGGTGCGCTGCGTGAAGTTTTCGGGGAATATGAAGCGGATAGTTATGTATAAATGTTGAGTTTTTAAAGTCAAAGGTTTATCACCTTTTAATAGGAGGAAAGGAGGGAGATAACGCATGTCTCCGATCAAGGTTGTCGTTGCAAAGCCAGGACTTGATGGGCATGATCGCGGCGCTAAATTTATTGCTCGAGCATTGAGAGATGCAGGAATGGAAGTGGTTTATACGGGTTTGAGACAGACACCAGAGCAGATAGCTTCCGTTACACTCCAGGAGGATGCCCAGGTGCTTGCGTTGAGTTGTTTATCGGGTGCTCATAATGAACTCTTTCCCAAGATAGTTTCTTTGTTAAAAGAACAAGGCGCGGAAGATGTGTTAGTGGTTGGCGGGGGCATTATTCCAGAGAAAGACATTTCTTACTTGAAAGAAAAGGGATTAGCAGAAATTTTTAGACCAGGTACAACCAGTGACGAGATTATCCAATTTATTGAAGACAATGTTACACGCAAGGAGGGATCTATATGATAGAGAAAGTTGAGCATATTGGTATTGCGGTTAAAGATTTGGATGAAGCGCTGGCGTTTTATGAAAATCATCTAAACATTGACGTGGGAGGAACGGAAGAGGTCCCTGACCAAAAGGTGAAAGCCGCTTTTTTACCTGTTGGCGATACAAAAATTGAACTGCTTCAGGGAACCTCTGAAGACAGCCCTATCAATAAATTTATCGAGAAGAAAGGCCCTGGTGTTCATCATATCGCTTTTAAAGTAAAAGATATAGACAAACGTTTGGCAGACCTAAAAGAACAAGGGGTCAAATTAATTGATGAAGAGCCGCGTTACGGTGCAGGAAATGCTAGGATAGCATTTGTTCATCCTAAAAGTACTGGCGGTACGCTCATAGAATTATGTGAAAAGTGAGGAAAAGAAAAAGTTTTACGAGAAAAATTGAGCAGGAGGTATGCACTGATGGCAAAAGACGAGTTATCCAAGCTGGAAATTTTACAACAACAGAAAGAGAAGTTGTACCAGGGCGGGGGCGAGAAGCGTATTGCGAAGCAGCATGAGAAGGGCAAGCTCACGGCCCGGG
>CAZARY010000016.1:0-17811 GCA_964487675.1 uncultured Clostridia bacterium
TTCACTTCCGCCGGTCTCCCCAGCGGCTTTATTATAGTATCATCTTAACCCTACCGCGTCAAGGGGGTGAGTTGAAAAGAAATCATCCATGTTTGAATTCCATCAAATTAACTTTTCAACTGGCCAGCTCAAGCATTTAATGCTTCCTGCGTATTAGCGTTCCCTTGCTTTAACTTGCCTTATCAACCTGTCTCATCAATTTGCCCTTAAGCAAGCCGTTTATAATAGTAGCACAGCCACTCATAAGGTGTCAATATGCTTTTTGATTTTTGTTGTACAATTTTTTCCCCGAATTTTTTTGGATTCCCATTTTTTTATTGGCCATATTTGTTGTAACAATATTTTATAGATTATCTTCTAATTTATCCCTTACCTCATCATCAAGTAAGTGCGTAATGCCTGCGACTCTTTTAACCTCTAAAATAAAGGAAATGCCTTTGCCTGGCTTGTTCAATTCTGCCTTTTCAATAATAGCATCCAGTATTTTTTTTGCATCTTCTCGTGGCACAAGTGTAAGTATGATCTCTTTCTCAGGCTCTATTTTTATGCCAAGCAACTTGGCTTGTTCTCGTACACTCGTCCCTCGACCACCTAAAATTGTGCTTCCTTCTGCCCCTGCTTCCTTTGCGGCCTCGACAGCTAAACGTGCTCTTCCTTTGTTTACAATTGTTATTATTAAGTCAAATTGTGTTGTACATTCTTTCCCTCTACACTTTTCAGTCATTTTGTGAAGCCCCCTTTAACAAGTGTGCAATCCCGCTAACTTGTTTTAAATCCATGACAAAAGTTATCCCGCTCCCCGGTTTGTTGAGTTCACATCGGTCTATTATTGCTTCAAAAACTTTGTCTTCAAGCTCTTCTTTTACAACAGTCAAGACCATTTCTCTATCTTCATCTAGCGCAATTCCAAATACTTTCCTAAAATCTTTTACACTAGTGCCTTTAGCCAACAAAATGGTCCCGCCTTCTGCTCCTACCTCTTTAGTTATCTGGCATACTTTACTGGCCTGACCTTTTTTGGTTATGGTTACTATTACACTAAAATTCCGTTCCTCGTCATTCAGACTCTTGTTCATCTCGCTCTCCTTTCTTGAGTAAATTAATCCTAATAATAACACCGATAAAATCGGAATTAGAGCTACCAAAGCTACCATCCCAAATCCTTCAATTAAAGGGTCCCTTCCTTCAATTTCATTGGCCACCCCAGCTGAAAAAGCCATAACAAACGTTACAATCATCGGACCTGTGGCCACACCCCCTGAGTCAAAAGCGATGGAAGTAAAGTTCTCCTTTGAAATAAAAGTGACCGCTAAAGCCAAGCCATATCCTGGAAGCAGTAAATAAATTAAAGGTATACCGATGATTATTCTAAACATAGCTAAAGCAATGGAAACACCGACACCTAAAGAAAGGGTGATCAATAATACAGTTTGTGGAATGTAACCAGCAGTTACTTTTTCCACTTCATTACATAAGGCCCTAACAGCAGGTTCAGCAAAGGTTGCCACAATCCCCAGGATAAAGCCTACAGGTATAACCAACCATTTTCCAGTATATTGGATCATCCCCTGGCCGATTAGCTCACCTGTTGGCAAAAAGCCAATATTAACACCTTGCAAGAAAAAAACGATACCGAGAAACGTTAACACAACGCCCTTGACCATATTGACAACTTCCATACTTGGAAGTTTTAAGTACGCCATTTGAAAATAAATAAAGAAAGCAATCAATGGCAGCAAGGCTATGAGTATTTCTAAGGTGGTATCCCAGATGCCTTCAAATATAGTAATCTCGTTCATCCGTGAATGACCCCCAGTATCATCACTCCAATAATAGGACCAATTGACGCTAAGGCGACAAAGCCAAAATTATCACGAGTGCCCGTTTGACTGCTTAATACAGAAGTTACGCCCACCCCTAATGCAATGATAAAGGGGGTTGTCATAGGTCCTGTGGTTACACCACCAGCATCAAAAGAAATGGGAACAAAAGTGGAGGGGACAAAAGCGGACAGCATAAAAATCCCTATGTAACAAATAATCAATACATACTTCAACGACATACCAAAAACTACTTTTATCATAGATAAAGACACAAAGATACCCACACCTATAGCGACAGTGAAAATTAACACGTAATGAGGAAAGGCACCCTCAGAAACCGTATCTACTTGAGATGCCAATACCCAAACAGGCGGTTCAGCTGCTGTTACGATAAAGCCTAGTATAAAGGCATAGAATATCACAAGTCCGAACTTTCCGACCTGAGGCAATGAATTACCCGTGGCCTCACCCATTGGGAGCAGCCCAACGCGTATGCCAACAAGAAAGAGTATCAGACCAAATGTCACAAAAATTAACCCTACTAGAAATTGTAACAGCTCTTCAACTGGAGATGATAAAACAACTATTTGAAGTAAAAATACCACTATTGTCAACGGCAGTACAGCCTGTAATACTTCCTTGGAGATTTCTTTAAATGTGTTCATCTGAACTTTCTCCTTTAGCCTTTGTAGGAACAGCACTTATTGACTTAATAGTTTCCTGATATGACCTTTAATACCCAAGACAACCAATCGATCACAGGTCTTTATATGTGTGACGATGTTTCAATTTTGTGGGCCAAATTCTAGCTATTAGAAGCAACAATTATTTAATAACAATTACAACCTGTTTTATAACAATTGCAATTTGTTTTAGCAGCTTCTTTCATCTATCATATCCCTATAACGCACCCTGCCATATATTACCTACTGTTGTTTATATTATACCATATGTGTTTGTTTGTAAGAAATTAATAGAAACAGAGGCTTTATCAGCTTGACATATGTAAAGCTGACCCGCAATCTCGTGAATGTATCACGATTGGGCGGGTCGGCAACCATCAAATTAAATTATAAATTAATAACTCTAGAAAAATGTCAAAAGCTCCTGAGCGCCTTTACGAGAAACGGTAATGGAAAACCCGCCCTTTAACTGTGGAAACACCTCAAGAACCTTCTCTATAACTGCAGGAATATGAGGCAAATGTGAAGAATATGAGGCAATATGATAAAGGAAGGTATAAAAATGCTAAATCAAGATAAATCAGCTGCAAAAAACTACAGCGCGACTCAAAACAATCAAAATCAGCCGGAGATTACGATTCTAATACCCGCTTACAACGAGGCAGAAAGGATTGGCGAGGTTCTTAATGTTGTCACTGCTTTCCCCGCTGAACGAATCGTAGTCATCGATGATGGGTCTTCAGACGGCACCAGTGAAAAAGCAGCCCATTATCCGGTGGATGTCCTCACCCATAAAGAAAACCGGGGCAAAGGCGCAGCCTTGCAAACGGGGATTGATTACATACAACAATCGCCTTACTGGATCTTTCTGGATGCCGACTTGATCAACCTCACTGTGGACCATATTCATGCCCTGGTAGCCCCTATCACAAATGATGATCAGGCCCAGATGACCGTAGGCATGTTCACTGCCGGGGGCAAGCTGCACGTGGATCTAGCCCAACGGTTTTTCGGGATCTTGAACGGGCAAAGGGCTTTCTCCCAGGCATTCATTTCCCAACTGCCCCTTTTAACCCAGGCCAGGTTTGGTGTGGAGATTTTCTTAAGCCGTTATGCCCGCTGCTTAGATGCCAAAGTGGCTTTTCCGGTTATGGAAGGAGTCACCCAGTGGACCAAGGAAGAAAAATTCGGTTTTTTCTCCGGTTTCACCTATCGCCTGGTTATGTACCGGGAATGCCTGTACATGCTTTTCTTTTGGCGCCGTTTCTTGACTAGGGCGCTGGCTGGCCTGGAAAAATAAGCTCACCCTGGGCCACAGTAAGCAGCGGTCAGGTGTGCAAATGGCTTAAAGCCAAGTTGCGGAGGGCTAAAATCAACAGAAGCGTGACCATAAGCGGGGTTAACCATTCCCAAATGTCAGTGTCCACTGCAATAACCCGTTGAAAGTTGAGCAATAGACGGTGGGGAAGGAGATTAAGCCCGAACACCCGAATTTCAGGCGCCAACAGGGTTAACCCATAGATGGCAATATGCGCGATTAGGGCAGCTAGAACGGCTTGCCACGGCTTTTTGGTCAGCACGTACACAAGCAGCAATAGCGTGAAGAATAACATCAAATAAGCCAGGATGTTAATATAGACCATGAGGATCCCAATGATTGAAACCATTTCCCAAAATAATATACAGAGCAGCCAAAATATGATTAGGCTGGACCCGATCACCGTATCGCAGAAACTCCACCAAAACAGCTGTTCCACATTGTACTGATGAGAAAACAGCACCGGGCGCCGGCGTAAAAGAAATAGGGCAAGAAAAAACACTGGAGTCAATAGGGAAATGAACTGCAGGTAATTTTGGAAAAAGACCAATGGATCTCCTGTTTCTAACTCCCTGTACCAATAGATCCCACCTGCAGTAAGATGCACAGCCAAGATGACCTGGATATGCCATTTTTCCCATGAATGTCTCAATTCTTTGAAAGATTCCTTGAGGGCCATTTTATCCACTCCTTTTTTCTCTGCTGGGGCATAACTCACACACTCCCACAGCTAAAGCAGTGGGCTTTCTGCTTATGTTGTCATAACAGCTTTGTTCCGATTAGCTGCCTAAAACGCTTGTCATAGCCGACCAGATCCTTTTCATAAGCGGCCAGACCGAAAGATAGAATAGAGCATCCACAAAAACATAACAAAAGCAATCCCAAATCCTACTTCCACGGCAGGCACCTGCCAAAATATTACATGCTGACCCTGGAGCGAAGCAGCAATAACCAAACCGGTCATGATAATGCTAAATGCCAGGAGCACAATGCTAAACGACAGCCGGTTGCTGATCCGGTCCAATTTTTTCAAGGTGGCTTCCAGTTGGGGCACCTGAATTTCCAACCGGCCTTTCCCGCGTTTCAACACCCGGACGAATTCTCGGACTTCGCCCGGCAGCTCAATCATCATCTCTCCGTATTCCAGCAAGCTGCTGGTGATTGTTTCCCATATATTTGACGGCCGCATCTTCTCTTTTGTCATTTTTGCGCCAAAAGGTTCTGCTATTTCCACCACGCTGATCTCCGGGTCTAAAGTGCTCACCACACCTTCTAACGTCAAGAAGGTTTTGCCAAGTAGGGTGAGCTCCGAGGGAATTTGGATTTTGTGCCGGTAAGCGATATCAAAAAAGTCTTCAATCGCTTCTCCAAAACTGATTTCCTTCAACGGCAAATGATAATATTTATCCCTTACGATCATGACGTCCCGTTTTAAACGATTGATATTTACATCGTCCGGGATAAGGCCGATTTTCATTATATTTTTTACCACGCGATCCACGTCTTGATGAATCAAAGCCAGCATTAAAGAAGCAAACCGATCCTTGAGTTCTGGGGTGAGCTGGCCGGCGATACCAAAATCCGTAAAACCGATCACTTCACCAGGAAGGATGAGAAAATTCCCAGGATGGGGGTCTCCGTGAAAAAACCCTTCTATCAGCACTTGCTCCAAGAAAGACTCCGTTAACCGGCGGGCAATTTTTTGCCGATCGTAGCCGGCCTCCTGGATGGCTTTCAAATCATTTAGATGGACGCCCTCAATTCTTTCCATGGTAATAACCCGTTTGGTGGTGTATTCCCAATAAACTTGGGGAATATAAATATCTTCATCTTTTTGAAATATACTGCTGAATTTTTCGGCGCTGCGGGCTTCCATGGTATAGTTGAGCTCTTTTCGAATCGAGAGGCTAAATTCATTAACGATTTCTTTCAAATTGTAATCTGTCACAAAATCAAACCGCTGCCCCGCTAAACTGACAATATCAGAGAGAATCTCCAGGTCCGTTTCTACTAATGCAGTCACCCCGGGACGCTGAACTTTAATGACAACTTCCCTGCCATCTTTCAACCGGGCCTTATGCACCTGGCCGATAGAAGCCGCCGCCACCGGCTCTTGCTCCACCCAGGCAAAAAGATTCTCCAGGGAATCGGACAGCTCATTTTCGATGATTTCCCTGGCTTCTTGAAAAGTAAAAGACTCCACCCGATCCTGCAGTTTGTCCAGTTCCCGAATAAAATCTTCCGGCACCACATCCGGTCTGGTACTTAAAAGCTGGCCAAATTTGATAAACGTCGGGCCAAGTTCTTCAAAAGCGAGGCGCAGTCTCATCCCAGCGGGTTTCGGTTCTCGAGATTCCTCTTTCCTAAATCGCCTGGGCACCGGCAGCATATGATGGAGCCCTAATTCTTCCACAAGGAAACCAAACCCGTGTCTGGTAAAAGTGGTCACAATATCCCGGTAGCGGTTGATTTGCCTCAGCCGTCTTTTGAACATTTACATCACCTACAGCTCTCTATGGTTCTATCGATATAACGTCTGCCTATTTATAGGCTTTGTTTTCAATCAACCCTAAACGCCCCCTGATCATAACGCACCCATTCATTCCAAGGGACGCTTTATTGAAGCATCTGCCTATGCCGATTTGATCATTCGGTCTCTGTTAGTTGAGATTCCAATTCCTTGACTTTTTCCTCCAGTTCACTGATTTGATCTTTCAACGACTGGACTTCTTCCTCACTTGCTATATTGAATTCATTGAGAACTTGTCGGACCTGTTCCCGGATTATCTTCTGCAATTTGCTGCGTTCTTCTTTTCCCTTGCTCACCATTTCTTCTACCATTTTTTTAGACTCTCCCGGTGCCACTTCACCTTTTTTCACCAATTCTTCCACAGTGTTTTCTATCTGTTCTTTGCTGGTTATCGCAAGACCAATGCCCAAATTGAGGCTCCTTCTGACAAAATCTTTCATGATACAACCCTCCTTCTAGAGTTTGTTAGTGACTGAATTTCTCATAGATTATTCATGAAAGCTTGTGATACCTATCAAGGAATACATGAAAGTTCTTCAAAGTTCTTTAAAATTCTTTTATTCTTTCTTATTTCCAAAACCCGATGATAATTTTAATCTGCCAATAACTTTCTTCAAGGAGAAATTTCAATGTCTGTTACCTGGTCGATGCTCTCACCGGGCCCTCCAAAGTAATACTGAATCTCATCATTTTCTACGTCTGAACCTGTCAACGTCAAACTCCCTATCGCCTTTTCAAATTCCTCTCCTAGGGTCACCTGCATGCTAACATTACCTATCTCCGTGGTTTCTTCCGGATACGCAGCAGCATAATAGCCATTTCGCTGTTCCATTAAGCCCAGGTCCCTTACATAATAAACTTCTTCGCCACTGATCAAAATTTCACCTCTAAAGCGGGATGATTCAAAGAAACTGTGGGTTTCTTCACCATAAATTTGTATAACAATTTCTTCTTTGACCGTGGTATCCATGGTATATAATATTCCGCCTATTTGAATGTCGACCTCCTGGGTTGTTTCTTGAAAAACAAAAATGCCTGCAATGATAATGAGAATCCCTACCATAAATAGTAACAAACATCCTCTTGTTCGCAAATCTCTCTCTCCCTTCTTTGCTGTTCGGGCTCATGGTTTATCTTAATATCTATTAATTTTTACAGCAAAAGTTCTGCAGTTAGAGGAGAATCTCCTGCCTGACACAAAAACCTACCTAACCTCTTTATTTTTAAAGCAGCTGTGCAACTTGTTTTCATATCCAATATTTAGTAAGATGTAAGTACTATGGGTTTTTTATGCCATTTTTTAAATTTTGCTATTAAGTTAAATCCGGGAAGCAAATTAAATGTGTGTGGCGATGCTTGAGCGAATATTTCTTTGCTCAATATTATACCAGCGGACCGGTTTTGGAAAAGCCGCGTTCACTGTCTGACCGAACGCAGTGAGGGCGTGTTAACGCAGCCCAAAATCGGGAGCATGGTTACAGCCAGTTCAGCAAAGCCATGAGCGAAAGTATTGTGACACCAAATACGGATTCTATCCTGATTTAACTTGATAACCATTTTTAAAATTATTAAAGAAAAGGGGAAAATAACATGAGCAAATATGTTTCGGACACAGTGACGTGGGTTGGGAAAGTGGATTGGGCCTTGCGGAGTTTTCACGGGCAAGAGTTATCCACTCACCGGGGCACCACTTACAATGCCTACTTGATTCGCGATGAGAAAGTGGCTCTAGTGGATACGGTGTGGGAACCTTTCGCGGAAGAATTCGTCGAAAAGCTCAAACAGGAAATAGATTTAAATGAAATTGATGTTATCATCAGCAACCATTCAGAAATTGACCACAGTGGGGCAATACCAGCGCTGCTCCGGGAAATACCTGGCACACCTGTTTATGCGTCCAAAAATGGGGTTCAAAATTTAAAGGGTCATTTCCACGCTGATTGGAATTTTGTAGAGGTAAAAACTGGGGACACATTAAATTTGGGCAAAAAAACCCTAACTTTTATCGAAGCTAAGATGCTTCACTGGCCTGACAGCATGTTCTGTTATCTGGATGGAGAAAACATTTTATTTTCCAATGATGCTTTTGGGCAGCACTATGCCTCAGAACACTTATTTAACGACCAGGCAGATCAAGATGAGCTTTTTCAAGAAGCTATGAAATATTACGCCAATATCCTGACCCCATTTAGTAAACTGGTCACTCGAAAAATACACGAACTGCAAGAAATGAACCTGCCTATTGAGATGATCTGCACCAGCCATGGGATTAGCTGGCGGGAAAATCCCATGCAAATTGTAGAGAAGTACCTCGAGTGGGCAGCAGGGTATCAAGAAGACCGGGTGACCGTGATTTACGATACTATGTGGGAAGGGACCAGGAAACTGGCTGAAGCAGTAACCGAAGGGATGTTAGAGGCTTCACCTGCTACAAAAATTAAAATGTTTAATGCGTCCAAAACCGATAAAAATGACTTGATCTCGGAAATATTCCGGTCCAAAGCCTTTCTGATAGGCTCTCCCACCATCAATAATGGGATTCTATTCTCCATTGCAGGACTATTAGAAATGATTCAAGGATTTAAATTTCAGAATAAAAAAGGTGCTGCCCTCGGCTGCTACGGCTGGAGCGGTGAAGGTCCTGGAATTATAGAAAAGGAGCTCTCCCAAGGAGGGCTGGACGTTGTCCAGCCCGCTATGAAAGCTAAATGGGACCCGGACAGAGAAGCACTGGACAAAGCGTATCAGTACGGGAAAGATTTCGCTTCAAAAATTGAATCGGGAGAGGCTCGTTAAGAGGCTTGATAAGGGGCAGGCTTATTTCAATTTTCAAAGTCTAAGAAGTTTTTATTGCTCCCCGCATGATCGCATTATGTGGTCCTCTCCCAGTCATGCTTTATCGTCTTTGCCATCCGCTGGAGCGCCGTTTCAAGCAGGGCACGAGGGCAGCCATAGTTGAGCCGTAAGAAGCCTTCACCGCCGGGGCCAAACTTATCACCAGGAATGAGTGCGACTTTAGCTTCATGAAGGAGCTTTTCATACATATCATAGGAAGACGCACCCGTTTTACGGATATCCAACCAGGCCAGGTAGGTCCCTTGGGCTGGCATCACTTCAATTCCGGGCACTGCCTCGCGCACAAAACGGGTTAAATATTGAAAATTATCATAAAGATACGTTCGGAGGACATCCAACCATTCTTCCCCATACTCATAACAGGCTTTCCCTCCAACAAACCCTAATATGTTGGGGCGTTTGATGCCGTTTGCGACCAGCTTATTTTCAAAATTCGTTCGAAGATGCCAATCAGGAATTATTACGTTGGATATCTGCAGCCCAGGCACATTAAACGTCTTAGCCGGGGAATTGCAAATCACCGTAGGGGCCCCTGTTTCTTCCATCAGATGGAGAAAGGTATCATATGCAGTATCTGGGAAAGTGAGGTCCCCGTGAATCTCATCAGAAACCAAGATCACGCCGTGACGGGCGCATATCTCTCCCATTAATTTTAATTCTTCCCAGGTCCAAATCCGGCCCACGGGATTATGAGGGTGGCATAAAAAAAACATTTTAGTCCGTCGGTCCCTGGCTTTTGCTTCCAGGTCCTCTAGATCCAAAACATAGCTCCCATCCCGCTCCAACAACTGGTTGTTTAAAACATGACACCCGTTATTCCGGGGAATTTCAAAAAACGGTGGATAGATTGGTGGTTGAATTATGACCTTATCTCCCGGATTCGTCAGGGCTTGAACCAGCATATTCATACTGGGAACTACACCGGGGGAAATGGAAACCCAGTGGGGCTCAACCTGACAGTTAAAGCGTTGGTGCATCCATGCCGCCACCACCCGGTAATAGCTGTCAAAATTGCCTAAGTAGCCAAACACTCCATGCTGCGCTCGCTCCGCTACAGCTTCTATGGCTTCGGGAGGAGAGGGGAAGTCCATATCCGCCACCCACATGGGGATTAATTCTTCCTCCCCGGCCACCTCCGGCATGCATTCCCATTTATAGGAATAGGTTCCGTAACGGTTTATCTGTTGGTCAAAGTCAAAGCTTTTCTTGTCTTTCCGCATGAATTGCCCTCCTATCGTTCATAAATTTTACGCTCATATATTTAGAAGTTATGATTTTAAGATAGGATCCCTAAGACTTGATTAAGTGTTTCAAGTAATTTGGTTGAATCATTTGAACATGTCTATCTGTCATTGACGCGTCTATCTGATCTGCCCGGTCCCCAGTACGACAAATTTCGTACTTGTAAGCTCCTCAAGACCCATAGGGCCCCGGGCGTGGAGTTTTTGAGTACTGATGCCCAATTCGGCCCCCATGCCGAATTCTCCTCCATCGGTGAAGCGTGTGGAAGCATTGACATAAACGGCTGCGGCATCTACCCGGGAAAGAAACGTCCGGGCGGTCGTATAGTTTTCCGTGATGATGGCTTCCGAATGCAGGGTGCCGTAGTCTTGAATATGTTGTATGGCTTCATCCAGACTGTTTACAATCTTGACTGCCAGCACTAGATCTAGGTACTCGGTGGCCCAATCAGCTTGCTCTGCTTCTTCCATTTCGGAAAAGATTGCCCGAGATCGTGCGCAGCCTTTTAACGTGACCCCGGCTTCTTTCAAATCCTGGGCCGTAGGGGGTAGGACCTGTTCCGCAATTTCCTGGTGAATCAGCACCGTTTCGACCGCGTTGCAAACCCCCGGGCGATCCGTTTTCGCATTATAAACAATGGCCCGGGCCATATCCACATCGGCTGCCTGGTCCACAAAAATATGGCAGTTGCCTTCACCGGTTTCTATGACAGGCACCTTGCTGTTCTGAACCACGGTATCTATCAATGCTTTCCCGCCCCTAGGGACAATGGCATCTAAATAATCCTTCAAGGCCAGCATTTCCATTACTTGAGATCGATCGGTTGAAGGAATCAGGTTGATCACCTCGGGATTAATGGCAGCCTCTTCCAAACCTTTTTTCATGGCCTCCACAATTTTCAGGTTGGAGTTGTGCGCTTCACTGCTGCCCCGAAGGAGAATCCCGTTCCCCGATTTAAAAGTAAGGGCACTAGCTTCTGACGTGACATTGGGTCGGGCTTCGTAAATAATGCCGATCAGCCCTATGGGTACTCGGACTTTGCCAATTAAAAGGCCGTTATCATTTTTGTGCATACCCAGATTTTCGCCGATAGGATCTGGCAGCTCTGCCACCCCTTCTAAAGCAGCGGCCATTTTGTCCACCCGTTCTTCACTTAGTGTCAAACGATCCACAAAAGCCGAAGTATAATCATCCCGGCCCTTCACTCTTTCCAAGTCTTTTTGATTTGCTTCTAGTATCTGTTCTTTCCTTTGGCGAAGTTGTGCAGCCATCTGCAGCAATCCCTGATTCTTTTCTTGGTTGCCCAGGTTGGCTAGTTCTCGAGAAGCCTTCTTGGTTATAGAAGCCAATTCTCTAACATCTTTTACAGACAAGGAGATCCCTCCTTTATTTTACACTTTTTAACTTTATAGTCTTAAGTTTACAGCCTTAACTTTATAGCCTTAACTTTATAGTCTTAAATTTACAGCCTTAAATTTATAGTCATTAATTTTATTTATACTGGTCATTTGTCTTAATCAAATGTTTGAGATTTGGGAACGCATAAACCCATGCTAAAAACAAAGTTATTCAAATAGCACTATATTGTCCCGGTGAATGACTTCTTCACCGGCAGTATAACCAATTAAACCAGGTATTTCACTGCTGTTTCGACCTTTGATGGCCTCTATGGCATCACTGCCATAGCGTGTTATGCCGCGCCCCAACTCAGTCTCGCTTTTATCACATATGGAGACCACGCGCCCTGCTTCAAAATTCTCCAGCACACCTATGACGCCGCTTGGCAGCAAGCTTTTATTTTGGTCCAAAAGGGCTTGCTTGGCTCCGGCATCAACGATAATTTTCCCCTGGGGGAATTCAGCAAAAGCAATCCAGCGGCGTTTGCTGTTCAGTATTTTTGGTTTTGGAAAGAAGCGGGTCCCAATATTTTCTTTTTCCAGCAGCCGCGATAATACTCGGTCTTGATGGGCATTGGCGATAACCATTTCCACACCGGAAGCAGTGGCGATCTTAGCCGCGTTAATCTTGCTCTTCATCCCCCCCGTGCCACGACTGCTGTGACTTTCCCGGGCAAGTTGTTCAATAGAGGCGTCAATCTCGTAAACTTTTCTGATCAACTGGGCGTCTGGTTCCCGATAAGGATCAGCGGTATAAAGACCATCGATGTCCGAAAGGATAAAAAGGCGTTCTGCGTCTATGGTACTAGCCACTAAAGCCCCCAGGGTATCGTTGTCGCCAAATTCAATTTCTTCTGTGGCTACTGTGTCATTTTCATTAATAACAGGGATCACGTTATAAGAAAGTAGAGTTTCCAATGTGCTTTTGGCCCGAAGATACCGCTGTCTGTCTGCCACATCTTCTCGCGTCAACAGCACTTGGCCCACCGTTAAGCCGCATTCAGCAAAAAGCTTTTCAAAATGCTGGATTAAAATGCCCTGCCCCACAGCCGCCAGGGCCTGTTTATGGCTCATACTGGCCGGTTTTTTAGAAATTCCAATTTTCCCTTGCCCAGCACCAATGGCCCCGGAAGATACCACAATAACCCTGTAGCCTTGCGCGACTGCATCAGAAACCTGCCGGACCAACCTCTCCATAAAAGCAAAGTTCAGGCGACCATTGGGATGGGTGATCAGGTTGGTCCCAACTTTAACCACTATTTTTTTGTCTTTGTGGTGCGTGCCTTTCATTTGCATATTAATCCTCACTTTTTGCCTACAGAAAATATTATTTCAATCTCTAGACTTAATCCTTAATATTAACAAATTAAATTACATTGACGCGATACACTTTGACGCGATACACGCTCGCAGCTAAAGCAATGGGTTTGCTGCTGCCGCCTAACTAAAAAGTTATAGTTATACTAAAAGCTTTCCAATCACCGCGTACACAAAATCTTCACCTTGAAACGCTTTCACCGCTGCGTAAATGGCATATCCATACAGGGCTATTGTAATCAAAATAGCCAACAAACCAAATAAAAAAGCAAGAATCATGATCCCAGGGACTAAAAATTCCAGTTCAAAGATTTGGCCCGTTAAGGCGCCCCCAACCGCAGCTGCTGCAAAGAAAATACCCAACAACCAGGTAATAACCATGATGACTACCTGGTAGCCCAAAGCTTGTTTGGCATGATGGGCGATAAATTCGGATTCATCTTTTTTCACCAGGTATACAATGAGCACGCCTAAAATCCCTATCAAATTCAAAAAAATTGCCAGGTGACTCAGGCCAGCCAACACTTTGTCTTCACTAGAATTTTCCATATCATCGACCTCCTTGATGTTTTAATTCCTCACTCTTAAATGCTTGTCATTTTTACCTTCCTTATTTCATTTTTGAGACGTTAAAATGATCCCAAATGATATTATAGGGTAATTTATCGCTTAAAACGCTCTGTGTTGCATTTAATTTTGATTTTGATCTATCTTACACTTGATTTTATTATATTTGTTTTAGCCGTTTTCGTCCAGAATGATTTGCCCCGGGCTTAGAAAAGCCCGGGGACACTTTCATTGTTAGAAACTCAATAAGCCATCACAAGGACGCTACATCGCCCAAATGTTTATGTCAAAAATGATTTTTTCTCCTATTTCTGCTGTTAAATTTTAATCAAATAGGTAAATCACATCTACAGAAGCTTCAAAGCTGATCATTTCGGGGTCTGCCGGAATCGCTTCCCTCTCGTAGAGCGCTTCCGCCTCCTCTCTCGGCATATCCTCCACGGCCACTTCAGGCATTTCCATATCCATTGCCACACGGCTGTAGGAAACATCTCCTTCATCAACCTGTTTTGCCGGGCCTAATTCCCGGTCATAAAAATCCGCGATCCGTTGAGCTTTGGTTTCAGTGTGCTCCAAGGCTTTGTCCAGCGCTTCCATTTGATGTGCCTCTTCATCCTCCGGCGCTAGACCGAATTCCATTCCAGGAACTCGGTTCACACCGGCAGCTACTCCACCAGAGAGCACAGACCCTACATTCTCCAGCTCTCGCACTGTTACTTCCAATTGATTACGGACCCTGTATTCCGGTGCCTCATCTTCATCCCGGACACGCTGCTGGCGAATGCTGAAATGGCCGCTTCGAATATCGTCTTCAGCTATCCCTAAATTTACCAGGGCGGCAACCACTTCTTCCATTATCTCACTGTTTTCTTCTTGTGCCGTTTGAGGGTCTTCATCTGTAGTTTCCACTCCAAGTGTCAAATAAGCGATTTCCGGCTCCACTTCAATACGCCCTTCACCTTCTACCGCAATGGTGCTTGTGCCCTGGGGATTGGAATGCTCTTCTACCTCAGCCGCGTCCACTTCCTCAGCAGCCTCTTTATTTACTGCGGACTGGTCGTCTGCCGCTGCCAAATGCATATTACCAAATAGGACAAACAATATCCCGACGCCTAAGCACAGAGCAGCCATTAACACAGGCTTTCGACTCATAAACTTCATACAAAAAATACCTCCTCAGACAAAGTTTGATGTCTTTTTCCCGTGAGAGACGTTTGCACCGTTTAAACGTTTTGCCTATTCAACTATTTTTTGTTACCTGCGGCCTCACTGATCTCCTTAGCCCTGTTTGCACCAGCTTCTACGGCCCTCATCAAGGAACCTCTAACGCTGTTATCCTCTAATATTTGAAGAGAATGAATGGCTGTCCCGCCTGGGGAAGAAACCATTTCTTTCAATTCTGCCGGGTGCTTGCCAGTTTCTAAGACCATTTTGGCTGCACCCTGCATAACTTGGGCAGCCATAGTTATGCTTTGGTCTTTTGCTAAACCCATCTTAATGCCCCCATTGGCAAGGGCCTCCATCATCAAAAAAGCATACGCTGGTCCGTTGCCTGAAAGACCTGTTACCGCATTCATTAACTCTTCCTTTACCTCAATAACTTCAGCAGTTGGTGCCAAAAGAGACTTTACTAGTTTTATATCTTCCGATTTGTTGCGGCCGTCTTCGGCCATGGCGATTACCCCTGATCCGATCAGGCAAGGTGTATTGGGCATGAGCCGTATGATTTTCGTGTTATAACCCAGTTTTTGCTTGATAAAATCAATACTGATGCCAGCAGCCAAAGAAATAAATATTTTGTCTCTTAGGGTGACTTCTACGATTTCATCTAACAGTTCACCCAAATCCTGGGGTTTCACTGCAATAAAAATTAAATCCGATTCCGCGACCACTTCTTTATTGGAATTGGATGCGTGAATACCTAGTTCTTCCTGCAGCTCATAGAGACGGCTTTCCCTAAAGTCAAAGGCTAGAATATTTTCTTTTGATACGATCTGGCTCTTGAGAAAACCATTAATCATGGATTCCCCCATATTTCCTGTACCCAGGACGCCTACGATTTTATCCTGCATAAGAATTCCTCCTTTTCATTGACATATACTTACAGTTTTATTAGGATCTCCTGCCTCTCGTTTTCTCTTTACCTTGTTATTTTTTCGCTTTCTTTTCTCCTTCTCTTTTTCAGCTTTTTTTCCTTCCTCATTTTGCAAATAAGTACCCCTTCTACCAGTTTTCTTAAAATTCATCCCTGTTGAATCACCTGTATAAAAAGCACACATGAAATCTTTGAAAAGTCTATAATCATATTCCCCAGGAAAACCTCCCGGGGAATAAAGTGCTTGAAACCTTATAATAATATTGAGCTAGAATATTCTATGGTGGCTTTCACTCTTATATATTAGCCTTCACTCTTAAAAGAAATATTTTTCTTCTTCCATAGGTTTTTAACTAGGGGTGTCCGCACTGATGTCCATGGGCAGATGGAGCAGGGTTAGATGGAGCACCCTCTTCAGTGTCGTCATAATGAGCACCGCTCTTCTCCCGGAGGTTTTGGCCCATAATATTGATAAAAATCTACTTTAATGCGTCCGTTGTAGAGTTTCCGCTTCTTGGTGGCTTTTTGACCAAAAAGATCCTCAAACCCGGTATGTGGGGTCAAAATATAGTAAGACCAGGTAGGAAAACGATCCCGGAATACCCGGCCCATTTCCTTGTAGAGCCGATCCACTTCCGGAGCTTCTCCCAACCGTTCGCCATAAGGTGGATTGCCTATAATTTTACCATATTTTTCTTTGCTGTCTACCTGGTTTAAGGCTATGTTTATAAAGCTGGGGCTATTTGCGCCCAAGATGTTTCGAGCATTTTCTTCCGAAAGTTCTATCATCTCTTCATCAGCATCGATTCCAGATATCTGGAGCGGGCGATCCAATTGAGCCAAAGACCTGGCCTCCTCCCTGGCTTCTCGCCATGTTTTTTGCGAGAGGATTGGCCAATCTTCTGCCACAAATGACCGGTAAAGCCCCGGTGCTATATTTTTCCCTTTTAAGGCCGCCTCAATGGGAATAGTGCCTGATCCACAAAACGGATCAATCAAAGGAATATCGGCATTCCACCTGGCCAAGTGAAGCAGACCTGCAGCCAGCGTTTCCTTTAAAGGAGCATGACTTCCTTTCTTCCGGTACCCGCGTTTGTGCAGGCCTGCGCCTGTAGCGTCCACCGTTAAGGTTGCCAGGTCTTTCCATAGGGCCACTTCGAGCTTATATAAAGGGCCCTCTTCGGGAAACCAGTTTTGCCTGTAGGTCTGCTTCATGCTTTCCACTACTGCCTTTTTAGTGATGGCCTGGCAATCAGGCACACTAAAAAGCTGAGATTTGATGGATTTGCCTTCTACGGGGAAGCAGGCATTTCGGGGTAAGACCTCGCTCCAGGGCAGGGCTTTGGTATTTTGAAAAAGCTCTTCAAAGGAGGTGGCTTTAAATTCTCCCATTTTCAGTCGGATGCGGTCCGCGGTGCGGAGCCAAAGGTTCGCGCGGCAGATAGCTTTTTCATCGCCTTTAAAGGTGACCTTGCCATTCTCCACAGCCAATATTTCATAACCTAATTGATTGATTTCGTGTTTTACCAGGGCTTCCAAACCAAACGTGGAGGTGGCTATTAAGTTAAATGTACGCATGTATTCACCTGCCCTAGAAGTATATGGATAAGTGCTTTTGTTTAAACATTCCAAATGACCTTACTAAAAATTATATGGGAAATTGTACGCTCTGGCAACATGAACTTTGGTTAAATGAACTTTAGCTAAAACAGTCTTCCCAAACTATTCATCTAAAGCCTCATAAACTTATATTTAACAGATTACAATATAAAAACAGGAATTCTAAACTCTTGCAGTTATAAAATTTCGTGGCTATACCGCATATTAGTCCTGATAACGAAAAAGAATAAAAGAGACATCAAAAGCAACTGCCCAATAAATTACCCATGGCTCAAAACTAAAGTGAATACATAATCATAAAGTTTATGATTGTGTTTTATGGTTCCGAGTGGAAAATACATAAAAGGATAGAATAATTTTGAC
>CAZARY010000017.1:0-17766 GCA_964487675.1 uncultured Clostridia bacterium
ACTTCAAAATAATGTCTCGAAACAATCGCTTGATAAAAAAATATGCCGAATTATTGGAAATTCCACCTGGGTTAAAGCAAGAATTTGCCAGACCATCGACCATTTTGATTGGAAGAAGATTGAACTAATATGTCCAAGGATCACACACTTTTTGTCGCTTCAATAAATTTAACAATATCCAGAGACAAATTGTCCTCCCTGCTGATCTTAAAACCCGCTTTCTCTAGATTAGAAACCGTATCCCGGTTGATATTTGCGCCCCATAACATTACCGGCAGCGGATTTAGTATTTCCATGATGCAACCTAGCAACGGCCTTAAACTCTTTACGTGTTCTAACATAAACAATTTACCTTCAGGCTTCAAAACACGCTTTACCTCACGAAGCCCTCTTACAGGATCGGGAACTGAACAAAACACGCAGGTAGAAAATGCTGAATCAAATACGTCATCATCAAATTCCAACTGCTCTACATCCATATTGTATAAATCAATCGGAACTTGGAGTTTATTTGCTCTTTCCCTAGCAACTTTGAGCATATTTTCGCTAAAATCTACAGCCGTAAAATTATTCACTAATTTTCCATTGGGGTTTTTTTGTCCAGCAGTGGGGTAGTACTCCAAATTGCGACCAGTTCCTATGCCGATTTCCAACACTTTTCCATGGACTTGGCTTAATACCTGCTGCCTATATTTTTTAAATACCATGGCTTCCATAGGAGCATCTAAATAATCATAATACCTGGCTATTCTTTCATAGCGTTTCTTAATTATCTTGGATTTGTTCGCCGCCATATGATCAACCCCTTTATAAAAAAAACGGCCAGATCCTCCAACTATGATGCGGCCGCTTATCGGTGGCGAAGAAGAAAATTGAATAATAACGGTCCTGCTTAATAATCCTCTTTGTCTATCAAAGCTTCATCTTCCACGCTCTCAGAAATGACCTGCTCCAACACGTGTCTTTCTTCTACTTCTTCTAATTTCTTCCGCACCATTTCTTCTACTTCATGTTCGTCCCTTAGACCGACATACAGCGAATAAATAATCAGAAGCAATATGAGTGAGAATGGTAACCCCGTAATGACAGAGGCAGTCTGCAGCGCTGTCAGCCCTCCTCCAATCAACAAGGTAGCCGCAATCACGCCTTCCATAACAGCCCAAAATACCCGCTGGGGACCTGGGGAATCCAATTTCCCTCCTGAAGTTAGGTGATCCACCACCAGCGACCCGGAGTCAGAGGAAGTGATAAAGAATACTGTTACCAGTACTATGCCTACTATGGACAAGATTTGTGTGAGTGGAAATTGCTCCAACATAGCAAACAGCGCAACCGATGGATCTACTTCTACCAAGCTGTATAAGTCGGCAATATTGTTGATTTCCAAGAATATAGCGCTGCTGCCGAACACCGAAATCCAAAGAAAAGAAATGATTGTGGGAAACAGCATCACACCAAGTATGAACTCTCTAACTGTTCGCCCTTTTGAGATCCTGGCGATAAACATCCCAACAAATGGGGACCAAGAAATCCACCAGGCCCAATAAAATACCGTCCAATCTCCCTGCCAGTTTGTACCCTCAAATGTTTCGGCCCACATGCTCATTTCTGCAAAATTAGCTAAATAGGCACCTATATTTTGTGTAAAACTTCCCATAATATAAACAGATGGACCAATAAATAAAATCAAAATCAAAAACACACCGGCTATCACCATATTAATCTCGCTCAGTCTCTTTACGCCGCCATCCAACCCTAATACCACTGAGCCTGTCGCCAAAAGAGTAATCCCAGCGATCAACAGCACCTGAATCCACGTACTGATCCCAATATCCAGCAGGTGATCAAGTCCAGCATTCACCTGGGCCACACCTAAACCAAGAGAAGTCGCCAATCCTGCCAGAGTAGCCAAAACAGATAAAATATCAATAGCATTACCCCAGTTACCATATATTTTATTCCCTATCAAAGGGTAGAATATTGAACGGATCGTTAAAGGAAGGCCGCGGTTAAACGTGAAAAAAGCCAAGCCCAGTCCAACAATAGAGTATATGGCCCAGGGATGGATACCCCAGTGGAAAAATGTACTCACCATGGAAGCCTGGGCAGCTTTGGCAGATCCGGGTTCTAGACCGCCAAACATAGGTGAAGGCGCATTAAAATGAAAGATCGGCTCACCCACACTCCAAAAGAGCAGCCCGATGCCCATACCAGCGCTCAGCAGCATGGCAAACCAGCCAAAAGTGCTAAACTCGGGTTGAGCGTCCTTACCCCCAATTTTTATATTGCCGAATTTACCCAGAGCAAAGTAAAGGGATGCTAAAATGAAAAGGTTCGCAGCAAATATAAAAAACCAGCCTGAATTACTAGTGATAAACTCAAGAGTTACTTCAAATGCTCGTTCCGCTTGATAGGGATCCTGCAGAGTGAGGTATATGAAAAAAACCAGCAAAAAGGTTGAAACGAAGGTGACATGGGGCTGTATGTCGAACCCATAACCGGCCCAATTCCTTTCCCCTGGTTCTTCCCTTCCTGCTGCATCAAACAAAGAAGCGGTGGGTCTGAGCTGTAACCCTTTAAAAGGTTGCCGTTCTTGAATCGCTTTTTTCCTTGCCTCTTTTTCCGCTTTTCTTAGCTTTTTGGCTAACTCTCTTTTGGAAGCAAGCTGTCTTCTTCTTTCTTCATCCATACTGTAAGACATCCCTCCTTGACTTGTCTGTTTATCGTTCACATAGATAAGCAAGAAACCAAGTTTATTTATGAGTAAATCAGTGCTTGCCGTACAGAAAAGTATAGATAAACGAAGTTAAAACCCTGTCTTTTGTATTTTATCTTGAAATAAGAGTTTCTGCAAATGTCAGCATCCTCTTATTTGATTTATTGTGAACCTTTGTAATGCATTATTCTCTCAGGTTAAAAAATCAGGTGTTTGAGCCGCGACTTTTTGAATTTCACTTGCCGGCATCCAGCATTCATAATATAATTAATAAGGAGCGTTCTTTGAGAAATTAATTTATCCTTATTAGACATGGAAAATAACCTATTTATGGGTTCTATGCTTTTTTGACCCAAGTGTTTCACGTGTCAACATGTTAATAATGTTCATAATATAAATAAATTTGAATATTATAAATTAAGAGGTGATTTTATGCTGTTATTGGCAGCCTTTCGGATTTTATATTTTCTCTTTCTGTTTAGGATCATATTTTCCTTCCTTGGCAGGGGATTATCGCAAGATTCATTTCTCTATCAAATAGGTGAGGCAATTTATCAAATCACAGAACCCATCTTGGCACCGATTAGAAGCGTGGTCCCCCCCATGGGGATGATAGATATTTCTCCTTTAATTGCTTTATTTATCTTGAGAATTATTCAGGGAATATTACTAGGGGTCCTTTAAAAAACATTATATATATCGTAATAATAATGCAATAAAAAGTGGGATTATAAAGCCCTGCCTTAGCAGGGCTTTTTTTGTTCACTTTTTTTGGGATGAACTCTTCTAATCATCTTGCTTTTTTCCATATATTTGTCTATACTTAATCTGACTCTATCATGTTAAATAACGCTGGGAGCTTGGCTATGAAACAAATCCTATCTGTTAACCAGGTTAGTAAATCCTTTGCAAATAAAATAATTGTTGATGATATCAGTTTTTCTGTAAATACTGGAGAAATTATGGGGATCTTGGGCCCTAACGGAGCCGGTAAGACAACGACCATCCGTATGATCATGGGCATCACCGCCCCCGATTTTGGGGATATTGAGTTCAACCTTCCAGGAAAGTCAAGAAATACCGTTTTCAAAGATATCTCATTAGCTTTTCAAAGTATTGGCTACTTGCCCGAAGAAAGAGGCCTCTATCCAAATGCGCGGGTCATTGATATTCTGGTTTTTTTGGCTGGTTTAAAAGGGGTAAATAAAAAAACAGCCAGGGAGAAGGCTTTGGAATGGTTGGAAAAATTTCAATTGTCTCATACGCTTAACCACAAAGTAGACACCCTATCCAAGGGCATGGCTCAAAAAATCCAGTTCATCGCGTCAATACTTCATGAACCCGGTTTACTTATTTTAGATGAGCCTTTTTCCGGCCTTGACCCAGTAAGCCAGGATATTTTCAAAACAGAAATAACGCAGTTAGCCGAACAAGGCACCGCCATTTTACTATCCAGTCATCAAATGAATCTGTTAGAAGAAGTATGTCATCGGATCTTTTTGATAAATAACGGGAAAAAGGTGCTGTACGGTGACCTTATGGATATTAAAAAAAATTATGGGGGTTTCCAAGTTAAATTACGGGTTCAAGATTTGGACAACAAGATAGACACACGCCCTTTTAAAAAAGTAATTGACTCCCCATTTGTCGAAACTTTCAGTCGAGAAAATGGCACCCTGCTACTTAATCTTGAGCGACAGGTTACTCCTACAGAATTTTTAACTTCCATACATATGGATACGCCTATTGAAGAGCTGACCATCCAGCGAATATCCCTTCATGATATATTTATTAAAATAGCCCGGGGAAGTGATCTAGATTGAAAAATAATATGGCATGGAAAATCTGTCAGTGGGAAATCATAAGAAATTTAAAAAACAAGCAGTTTATAATCGGGCTTTTAATTACACCTCTGGTCGTATTATTTTTCGCTGGAATACCCAATCTGCTCCTCAATTTAAATGAGTCCCCGGAACAAGTTTATTTAGTGAAAGATCAAATTGAGTTTATGAGTTTTATGGAATCAGAAGATTATTTGGACTCAAAGGGCAGCAGTATTTCATTGTCTTATTATGAGGGCAATTTTATTCCAGGTATAGTCTCTCCAGGTAAAGATTCCTCTCATTCCCATAATGGCCCTGAAATTAAAGAAATCCAAGCAGAGCTAGAAGAAGAAAATGCCAGCGGCTTATTGATTTTAGACGAAAACTCGGTGAATTCCGGAACTTTTACACTATACAGCCATGAACAACCCTCACCCATAGAAAGATTAGAGCTTCAATCTTTTTTACAAGAAAAGCTCCAAGAATACAGAATGGACCAACTTGAACTCGATGATGAAAGTTTGGACTATTTAATGACAGGAACCCAATTGATCCCCGCCTCTCTAGAAGGAAATATATACGAATCAATTGAGTTCTACGAAAATGAAACTTTCGTATCCATAGCATTTGCGATGATATTATTTGTGTTAATAATGATGACATGTTCCATGCTGCTTCAAAGTGCCTTACAAGAAAAACAAAACAAAATGTCAGAGATCATTTTATCTTCTGTTAAGCCCATACATTTTATGCAAGGAAAAATCCTCGGTAATTTTATCTTGGGGCTTTTTCAGTTAACTGTTTGGATAGCCGTAGCGCTGCCTGTTCTATTTTACGTGGCAGATATTCCTGCTTTAGAAATCATCTTTGCTGTGAATGTGCTTCCATTAATTTTTTTCGGTTTGCTGGGGTACCTCTTTTTCGCAGCCATTTTTGTGAGCATTGGAGCCACAATAGGAGACCTGAACAATGTAACCAATTTTCAAGGGTTGGCCATGGCTTTACCAGCAATTTCAATAGTTATGCTGGTTCCGGTATTGTCTGATCCAGGCGGTCCTGCTGCCACAGCCGCCACCATGATCCCCTTGACTTCGCCAATAATCTCTATCTTGCGAATTGGCATCTACGATATCCCCCGCTGGGAATTGGCCCTGGGCGGCAGCATCCTTGTTGTGTCAACTTTTATAGTTATGCTTGCAGCTTCTAAACTATTTCGAGTGGGAATGTTAATGTACGGGAAAAATGCTTCTCTATCAGAAATAGTAAAATGGCTCAAATATTAAAGAAATTCTTTCACACGATCCTGAACGCATTTTATATGTTATTCCACCTAAACTTTTCTACCTCGAGTTTTTAATTTAGCTGAACCCTACAGCTACCCGCAGAAAAATGACCCCCTATCAGTATATTAAATTGTTCCATTTAGCATATCCACTGATTATTTTTTGATCATCAGGGTATTCAAACAGGGCCGCTTAATACCCTGGCATTCAATTCTAATGTAAATAAAAGTTTACAATCTGTGTTTTCCTTTCCATTGACACCTTTTTAAGTTTTCTGCTATAGTGCAAATCAGCATCAGAAAACGGTAAAAATGATAACGTTTCATTAATGATAGCGCTCAATCCCAATTTGAAACTGGTAAAAAAACTGTTGTAGGAGGAATTTCATTGTTTAAGAAATCAGTTTTAGTCGTGGTGATTGGATTATCTATCGCTTCGCTGACTTTATTTGTCGGTTGTAGCGAAGAGGAGGATCCCGAAGAAGAAGAAGCTCAGGAGAAAAAAGAAGATATCATTAAGGAAAAAGAAGCGGGTATGGAGAAACAGCAGGAAATGGCAGAGCCAGATGTAGAACCAGATGAAGTCGTTGCAGTCGTAAACGGTGAAGAAATTCATGGGCATCGGTATAACTCTGCTTATCAACAGCAAGCCATGATGATGCAAATGCAGGGAATGCCTGTAGATGAACAACAGTTAAGGGAGCAAGTTCTAGATGGGCTCATTGGCAGTGAACTATTGCTGCAAGAAGCCAAAGAACAAGATATCACGCCTGACCCGGAATCGGTTGACGAAGAAATGGAATCTGTAAAAGCGCAGTTTGATGACGAAAGCGAATACGAGCAAGCGCTTGAAGACGAAAATCTCACCGAAGAGGAATTGATAGAACAAGTAGAAGACCAGGTTTTAATCGAAACATTGATAGACCAGACAATTGATGAGGCAGGCATCGAAGTAGAGGTAACTGAAGAAGAGCTCAAGGAACTATATGAGGCTGAAAAGAGCCAAATGGAAATGCAGAGGGAAATGATGAAAGAAAAAACAGATGAAGGAGCAGAAGACGCGGAAGAGCTTGAAATGCCAGAATTCGAAGAAATGAAAGACCAATTAGAGGACCAAGCCGAACAACAGCAGTTACAAGAAAAAGAAAACCAAGTAATCAATGAGCTAGTTGAAGAATTAAGAGAAGAAGCAGACATAGAAATTAACATCGGTGAAAATTAAAATTTGACCTTGAACTGAATTTGAGTAATTCTTATTTGCTGCTAAAGATTTAATTAGTTACAAAAGCCATAACAATAACCAAAAAACCCTGGGGAAAGCGAAAACGTTATCCGCCCCGGGGTTTTTTGGTTGTCATCTTTTCAATTATAAAATATATTCATTTCACATTTTAACCTTTTGCTCAGCTTATGGTATTTCTTGTTGTGCCTCATGATTGTTGGATTTAAAATCCATTATAATTTAGCATTATCAATAAATTTTTTAATAGACCCAAAATCAACAAAGACATTTAAAACACCATAAACCACATACAGGCTGAGTAGTATGAATGTAATAAAGGGGAAGATTACAAACAAAAGAAGAATAATAACTGGAATTATGAGCTGAAATGACTTTTTAAGTTTGTGGGCTTTAAAAGATGGATAAGAAATCTGAATGATCATTAATGGAGAAATAATCAAGATAATAATTGCTTCCACGGGTAAAGGGAGCCACCCCAGGTAACCCATGGTAGCTATGAGAATGCCCGCGGCGTTAATAGGCAACCCTTGAAAAATATGTTCCGATGACCCATATGGGTAATCCGTATTATACTTAGCAATTTGAAAAGCTCCGCAAAGCAAGAATATTAGTATAATAATATAGTGCGGCAGAAGCAGATTTTCCTGAATCACTATATAAAACAAAGAGGGCGCAACACCAAAAGATAAATAATCGCTCAATGAATCCAATTCTTTGCCCAAGATACTTGTTACATTTAACTTACGGGACAACCTTCCATCAATGCCATCGACAAAAAGAGCAAGAATTATCAAGGTCAATGAAACTCTGATGTTGCCAGTATACAGCAGGGTCATGGCGATAAAACCCAAAGAAAGGTTCGCAAAAGTAAAAGCAGATGGGAGCCATCTATGTGCGTATTGCATTTTGATATGCCTCCAATTTAAGTTATTTTGTCCCTTTGATTTCTTCTAAATTGATTTCTTCTAACTCTGAACCATAAAATCCTTCGTTTATCCCAATTTCTCTAAATTATTTTTAAAGTTGTCAAATTATCCCAGAGTTTTTTTGCCTTTCGAGTTGTGCTTTCCTCCTCACCCGATCTTGCACGATCATTTTATTTCTGTATAACCTGCCCCTTTCTTGTCGATCATATAAGTTGATATATTATATAAGGTAGACTTTAAATCGCATGTACATGTATAATATGCGTATAACAGCATGGGGCGCTTTAAGCAAGTTTTCATCGTTATCTTACAATTTTTCTTTTTTACTACCCAAAAAAAGGAGAGAAAAAAATGGCATTCCGGCCATCTTTTCATCTTCCAGCAGTCATGCTGCTGGGTATTGTCTCCCAGGTAGGTCAAGTACTGCTTCTCAGGGAACTGCTCATGGTGTTTCATGGGAACGAGCTCGCTATCGGTCTAATACTCGCGTCCTGGCTTGTCTGGATTGGCATTGGATCAAGGTTAGCGGCTGCATTAATTCATAAAGCTAAAAACCCTTATTTACCGATCACCTTTTTCGTTATATTGACTGTGGGCGCGCTGCCTTTAACAATCTTTATCATTCGAAATTTAAGAGGTTTTTTTGACATCCTCCCGGGGGCTTATCTCACCCTTATAGACATGACCCTGGCAAGTTTTATGGTTATGGCCCCGCTGTGTTTAATCTTAGGCGCCCAATTCGTTTTCCTATCCAAAGCTTGGCGAGAACATCTGCAAACTAGAGAAAATATTTCTACCACTAGCACCCCTAGCACTGTTGGCGTTGAAAAAGCATATATTTGGGAAGCTGGTGGGAATATGCTAGGCGGAATAATATTCACCTTTTTAATGGTACAATATTTAAATTCATTTCAATCAGCCGTACTTGTCTCCCTACTGATGTTGATTTTCGTTTTACTGCTTAATTGGCGACGCCCCAGTCACCCAACCGATGCATTTGGGGTATCGAACACCCCTAATTTTTCTGTTTGTGGGATCGGTAAAGCCAAAATAATAGCTGCTCTTTTGGGAATTATTGTATTGATTATAGCAAGCTTCCCTATCCTTGAAGATCTTGATGACTGGGCTTATCAACTACAATGGAATGATTTCTCCTTTGAACACCAGCTTTTAAAAACCCACCAATCAAAACATGGCACCGTATCTGTGGCTCAATACAAGGATCAATACAGTTTCTTTCAAAGTGGTCACCTGCTTTTCAGCACAGCAGCTCCTGAGGTGGAAATGCCCGGTTTGGAAGAACAAGACGCCGTTGACTTTGCCCATCTTGCCATGGTGCAGCATAGAAGCCCGGAACATATACTCCTTGTAGGTGGTGGCTTACGGGGTACATTAGGAGAGATTTTAAAATACCCAGTTGAAACAGTGGATTATATAGAAAGAGACGATGTACTTACCGAAGCTGCAAAGCCTTTTTTACCGAAAAGAACTATCAACGCCCTTGAGGATCCCCGAGTAAACTTACGCCATGGTGATGGACGCCTATTTATCAAAACGGCTGAAAAAAATTATGATATGATTATTGTAGATGTACTCGACCCTGTTACTGCAGATTTAAACCGGTATTATACAAAAGAATTTTACCAGGAGATAAAAGAGCGTTTAGAACCAGAAGGTGTGTTTATTTCCAGCATTAGGTCAACACCAGATTTGAGAGGCCCTGCCATCGCTAACCGGAATACAACTATATATCACAGTTTAAATCAGATATTCCCCCAGGTACTTCCAGCTGGTGAACAATTTATGATGTTTTTTGCCAGCAAATCTCCAGAACACATTTCAATCGATGCCGGCAAACTACACCAACGATTCAAGCAAATGAATATCCAGGCAGAAGGATTTTCTCCACATCGGTATCATACCTTGCTGGAAAAATCTCAACTGCAGAGAGTGAACTGGGTGGTCAGGAATCACGGCAGAAGCCCCGAGGCCCATATTCACGGCCCTGGTGGGGCACCGGTTTTTCCTGGCACCATAGAAGAACAAATCCAAAAAGAAAAAAGCCTCCCACCGGTCAATGAATCTTATTTTGTAAATTCCGATTTTAAACCAATTGGATACTTTTATTCTTTGTTGTTCTGGGAACGGTTGACTAGAGGAGCGCCAAGTTTCTCTCTGGACAGGTTGTTACACATAGAGCCCTGGTGGATAACGCCATTGATTATCATGCCCATTGTTGGCACCCTGGGGTTGAAGCTCTATCGAACTAAATTAACATCAAAACCAGAGCATCAGCAAAATCACCAGGGGCATAGAGATCTAAGCCCAGGACCGGCAGGAAATTTTGCCCTACTCTTCACCGTTTTTACTACCGGTCTTTCAACCATGGCGCTCCAAATCGCGCTGCTGTTCTCATTTCAAAGCGTCTATGGTTTTGTTTATGAAATGGTCGGTTTAATCACTGCTATGTTCATGTGCGGGTTAGCTTTAGGGGCTTTTCTATCCCATAGTTTAATAAAGTCAAAGGTTAACATTAAATTATTAACAGTTGTGCAGCTGGTTATGGCAGCCCTCGCAATTTTAATCGCGACTGCTATACCAGAAGCGGCCAGGCTTGAATCCCCTAACATGATATTCTTCTTCTTTACGTTGCTGACCCTGGCAGCAGGGTTTATTAACGGAATAGATTTCCCCCTAGCAGCAGCATGTTACACCGCACTCAACAAAAATGCAGATCGCACCAGTGGTATTATTTACGGCACTGAATTATTTGGGGCTTGTTTAGGCGCGGTTCTCGCCAGTGCAGCTGTAGCGCCCGTTTTGGGCATTGAGGCATGCTGCTTTTTAGCAGCTTTTGCAAGTGGAACCGCTGCCTTGATACTCTTAGTGACAAGAAAGGAGTTGATCGGTGATGGCTCATAACCATTGGAACAATTACAAACTCAGCCGGCGAAAGCTATTTCGAAATGCCGGTATCGGTTTGTGTTTCTTCGGTTTAAGCGGCCTCAGCGGATGTACTGAAGAAGATTCGAAAGAAAAAGATGCCGAACGTATTAAAGAGAAAACACCTTTTCAGCCCAATGAAAAGGGAGATCAATTTTTAACAACAGAACATAAAAAAGGGCTGGTCAATCCTCAACCTTCCCCCTGGTTCTCCCAGGCCAATGACGATCAATTACAGTGTGAGCTTTGTCCCAAAGCATGTAAACTTTCCCGTGGAAAACGTTCCTTATGTCGGGTTCGTGAAAATAAGAACGGCGAAGGGTACACCCTGGCTTATGGAAATCCAGCCCTCCTGCAAGAGGACCCGATAGAGCGCAAACCTTTTTTCCATGTGCTTCCAGGGAGCCGAGCCCTTTCCATATCCACTGCTGGATGCAACTTGTCTTGCAAGTTTTGCGAAGTTTGGGATATGGCTTTGGAAAAACCTGAGGAAATTTTTGCATACAAGGTGCCCCCAGAAAATGTTATTACATTAGCCCGGGAAGCGCAGCTTCGCTCGATTAGCTACGCGTTTGGGGAACCGGTAATTTTTTACGAATACATGGAAGATACTGCTGTTCAGGCAAAAAAAGCGGGGTTTTTAAACCTGGTTCACACGGCAGGTTACATCAAGCAGAAACCTTTGAAAAGATTGCTGGATAAAATTGATGCAGTTAATATCGACTTAAAAGGATTCGACCCATCATTTTATCGGGAGATTGTTGGGGGTGAGCTAAATCCCGTCTTAGAAACTTTGAAAACGTTAAAAGATGCAGGAAAACACATAGAGGTTACCCACATTGTCATCCCTAATTTGAACGATGACATGGAAAAAATCGAAGAAATGTGCCAATGGATTGTGGAAAATCTAGGGGAAAACACCCCTCTTCATTTTTCACGGTTTTATCCTCTGTACAAACTCTCGGACCTACCCCGAACTCCGGTCTCTACCCTGGAAGAAGCCAGGGAAACGGCAATAAAAGCTGGGTTAAATTTTGTTTATCTTGCTAAGGTCACCGACCATGAAGGAGAAAATACTTACTGTCCTAATTGTGGGGAACAGGTTATCAACCGCTTGGGATTTGTTATTGAAGATATTCAGCTAACGGAAGGAAAATGCAGTTTTTGCGACCATAAGATCCCTGGTATTTGGAGTTAATCATTTGTCACTCTAACCGTAGCTATGGAAATCATGGCGCTAATGTAGTGTATCGATTTCTACATCCTCATCCAGCCTACGCTTATGACGTTGGTACTGCTGCATTGCCCTGGGATCAATATTGGTCAATCCAGCTTCTTCGGCCCATGCAATGGCTTCTACGTATTCCTTCGACGTAATAGAGCGGGCAATCTTTTCGTAGTCAAAGGCTTTATACTCTACCCTGTACTGGGACATAATATTGACATAAGTATCCTTCGTGAGGTTGTTGGCTACCCAGTCCACAAACTGTTTCGTGCCCGCCACCCGGTTGGGCATCACTAAATGACGGAGAACTAAACCTCTTTTAGCTATGCCATCCGCATCAGTCACCAGGTCACCAACCTGCCGGTGCATTTCTATGATAGCTTCCTGCGCTAGCTCTGGGTAGCCCCTTGCTCGCGCTTCATTGTAGCGTTCAGCTTTTTCCCCATCCATGAATTTTAGATCAGGCAAATAAATATCAGCAACCCCATCTAACATTTTTATTTTTTCTGCTCTTTCATAGCCACTGGTATTATAACACAATGGGATTTTTAGCCCTTTTTTCATCGCAATGCGCGTAGCATTCAATATATTAGGCATGACATGCGTGGGGGTCACCAGGTTGATATTATGACACCCCCTGTTTTGTAAATCTAACATCATATCTGCTAGTTCTTCATCGCTTCTTTCTTGGCCTCGTCCTTTGTGAGCTAGCGGGTAATTCTGACAAAAAACGCAACGCAAATTGCAGTTGGAAAAGAAAATGGTACCAGATCCATTATTCCCCACCAACGGTATTTCCTCCCCAAAGTGAGGTTGGTGACTAAAAATGACAGCTTTTTCTTGTGTTTGACAAAAACCCGTTTTGCCTTGTAGTCTGTTCACTTCACATGCTCGAGGGCATAAAGTACATTCTTCCATTACTGAAAAGGCTTCATCTATTCGTGTTTCAAACAGCCCTTCTCTTTCAAGTACGAAATAAGAAGGTTCCCAATCATTTAAAGCTTGATCTTTTTCCTTCATTGTCTCCTGTTCAGCTTCAGGGGCGCAGCCTTTCAGTAATACGCTGCCGCTCAGCGCCACAAATAAACCAGTTTTACCAACCAGGCCAATATTTTTGATAAATTTTCTTCGGTTAATATACATCAGGATCACTCCTGTTTATGAGCACCTAATGCTTGTGGCAATATTTTAACCCAATCAGCAGCTTAGGTCAATTTTGTAGATTTAGTTTGTCTTGTATTGGGATTGATGTATTGGGATTGACGTACTCCCACTCCCTCATCTAAAGTGGTGTGTGCCTGCTAATTTTGTCGTAACCAGGGAAATTTCAGAACTTTTATCATCACTTTATCATCACTATTTCGCTCCCCAAGATTTTTTAGTAAGATGCCATTGCTACAAATTGGGAATTGCTTATTTCTAATTTTACGTATAAAATAGAGTTGCAAGTAGTTAGAATGCTATAGCTTTAATGCTTATGGGGTTCCCCTTTAATCAGTTCTGTTAATAATGCTAAAAATCTAGAAGAATTGGAGATGATCAAATGAAAGCTAGAGATATAATGTCTACCAATCTTGTTACAATCAGTCCGGAAGCCACTATTGAAAACGCCGCCCGGTTAATGGCTGATGAAAACATAAGTGGAATTCCTGTCATCAATAATGAAGGTGAAATGGTGGGAATGATTTCCGAGGGCGATTTATTAGGCAAACACAAACAGATCTCTCCTCCAGCTTATATCGAATTCTTAGGTGGGATATTTTTTACTGAAAGCCAAGATAAATATTTTGAAGATATAAAACGCCATGTCGCCACTCATGTGAAAGATTTAATGACTGAAAAAGTGATTAGCATCAACCCAGATACGCCGTTAGAAGAAATTGCCACCATCATGTTCGAAAATAAAATCAAACGACTGCCAGTCCTTGAAGACGGAGAATTAGTAGGGATCGTAAGCAGGGCAGATGTTGTAAAAGCAGCCATGCAGTGATCCTCCCCAACCTAACTGCATATCCCTTGTTTCCTCCTAGTAAAATTGATTGGGTCCCATCGGGTCATTACTAAACTATCTGCTTCGCCCAGGAAATAGTTTTATACCCCGTTGCATATCATGGCAACCTATCAGTCCTTCTCGTAAAACTATTTTTCGAACGGTTTTTATGAGATAATTTTGTCATTTTATCAATAGAAAGATTTAAATAAGACATGCTGTGAATAATCAAGGAATTGTTTAAGGAGGTTTCTCCCCTTGCTGGGTTTAGATTTTTTACAAGTCATTTTATTAATTATTGCCATAATTGCTCTCATATATCATTTACGCTATGAAAAAAAGACCTGGGTTGAGTTTTATGGTGTCACTCAAAACAATCTAGATCAAATCCACAAAATTCATGCTCATTTTAAGAGAAAAGGTGTCAAATGCAGGCTCAAAAATCGACAACAGACATTGAGCCGGATGCAGGCCCCCCAGGAGTATTCAGCAGTGATTGAGATCAAAAAAGGGGAAGAAGATAAAGCGGATAAAGCTTTGAGTGAAATAAACCAATGAAACTGCCAACAAATTTTAGAACGTCTGTTGAAGGGCCGCAAGCTTAAATTAGCGAAACCTTCCTGCCCTTCTATGAATAATCTCAACAGAGGACAAGGAGGTGAGCACCTAGGTTGCTAAAATCTTTTGCAATGGGTTAAAGGCTAAAAGTAACGCCCCATTGAAGATCAGCGCCCCTGACAGGAGAACACCGGTCTACCATTTCCATTTGCTTCATGCAGTAAATGAACGTTTATATATTCTGGCGCAGCAGGACATAAACCCCACCCGTATCTCATGGCACCCTGATTCGGGGGCAAAGTAGTGCGCATGAGGTATAAATGCGCTGATTTTAGCAACCAGGAATCATTATGCCTGCTAATTTAACTCCCCAGTATTATGAAGCGGAAGAAGCGTACCGAAAGGCAAACACGCCGGAAGAAAAACTGACCGCTTTAAAAACAATGCTGCGAGAAGTTCCTAAACATAAAGGAACGGAAAAAATTCAGGCAGATATAAAAAAGAAAATTGCACGGGTAAAAGAAGAACAAGAGCAGGAAAAAAAGAAAAAGTCCTCTAAAAGTACCTATAACCCGTACAATATTGAAAAACAAGGCGCGGGGCAGATTGCTATAGTAGGGTACCCCAACACCGGTAAATCATCTTTAATTACTGCTTTAACGCGGGCTAAAGCGAAGGTGGCAGAGTACCCATACACTACTGTGCTTCCTGTTGCAGGCATGATGCCTTATAAAGATACTTGGGTTCAACTGGTGGATACCCCTCCGATCATGAAAGAAGATCTGCCATCAGAACTTATTGGCACACTTCAAAAATCGGATGCCATTTTAATTACTATTGATGGTGCTTCAGACGACTGTTTGGAGCAGGTGGAAGGATGTTTGGAAGTGCTGCAGGAAAAAGGGGTCATTGACCTCTCTGAAAATGGAGCGGTGGTTGCGCCAACTCCTTTTTTGATAACAGCGATGAAAACTGACATACCAGGGGCTGAAGAAAATATTGAGTTGCTTAAAGAGTTTAAGCCGGACTTGGACATTTTGGCAATTTCATCGCATAAGGACACTGGAATAGATGCACTGAAAAAAGAGTTGTTTGAGGTATTAGAGGTCATCAGGGTGTATGGAAAACCGGCTGGCAAATCGACAGACATGGATCGTCCTTTTATTTTACGGAAAGGAAGTACTGTATTAGATTTTGCAGCAGCCGTTCACAGAGATTTCCCTGAAAAAATGAAATGCGCCCTGGTTTGGGGGTCTGCGAAATTTGACGGCCAAGCTGTTTCCCAGGACCATGTATTGCAAGACCAGGATATTGTAGAGCTGCAGCTATAATTGACTATGGTTATACTATCATTATGTATGTATATAAAAATATATAAAGGTTAAAAGCGATTGTGACCTAAAGAATTTTTGTGATATCATACGCACAGCGAGCTAAAGTAGTCGCTGTATTTTTTCTAGGATATAGCCAGAACTTAAAAATTTTTGTGCAATTATTTGGTAATAAGTTCTTGAATTGAACCAAGATTGTTGTTTCGCTAACTTTAATGACTCTCTACTCCATTATGATTGCATTATAATTTAGCGCAAGAATTAAAAAAATAATTAAAGGAGGGAATCTGCATGTCAACGAAAGCATTCCAAGCTGAAACCAAAAGACTTCTGGATATTGTGATTAATTCAATTTATTCGAATAAGGAAATATTTTTAAGAGAATTAATTTCCAATGCCAGCGATGCCATCGATAAGATGTACTACAAATCTTTAACCGATGAGTCTATCTCCTTTAGTCAAGATGATTATTACATTAAGATCTCCGTGGACAAAGAAAACAGGCTGCTGATTGTGTCAGATACCGGTATAGGGATGACTAAGGAAGAGTTGGAGGAAAACATTGGGGTAATTGCTAGAAGTGGTTCTCTTGATTTTAAGAAGGCTACGGAAATTGAAGATGGCCATGATCTTATTGGACAGTTCGGCATTGGCGTTTATTCAGCGTTCATGGTGGCCGATAAGCTGACCATTACCAGTCGAGCTTTTGGAAGCGTAGAAGCTTATAAGTGGGAATCCAGTGGCATAGAAGGCTACACAATCGCCCCAACTGAAAAAGAAGAAGTTGGCACGGATGTAATTTTAAAAATAAAAGAAAGTACGGAAGATGAAGAATATGACCATTTTTTAGATGAGCACAACTTAAAAGCAATTGTAAAAAGATATTCAGATTTTATCAGATATCCCATCAAAATGGACCTCCCCAAAACCAAACCTGAAGCAGACAGTGAACAGGAAGAAGGAAAGAGTGAATTCTATTATGAAGAAGAAATTGTAAATAGCATGGTGCCAATTTGGGAGCGCAACCGGGATGAACTCACGGAAGAAGATTATCACAATTTTTACAAAGAAAGACGCTATGGGTTCGATCAACCTTTGAAATATATGCACATCAATGCGGAAGGCACAGTTAGCTTTAAGGCTGTGTTGTTTATCCCAGAACAACCGCCTTTTGATTTTTACACCAAAGACTTTGAAAAAGGTTTGGAGCTTTATTCTAACGGTGTGCTGATCATGAACAAATGCCCGGAACTGCTGCCCGATTACTTTAGCTTTGTCAAAGGTGTGGTGGACTCGGAAGACCTTTCTTTGAACATTTCTCGTGAGATGCTGCAGCATGACCGTCAGTTACAATTAATCGCTAAAAATATTAGAAACAGGATCAAAAAAGAGCTGAAGGGTCTATTGGAAAATGAGAGGGAAAAATACGAACAATTCTACCAGTCTTTTGGCCGGTTGATAAAATTTGGTATTTACAGTGAGTTTGGGAGCAACAAAGAATTGTTAGAAGATTTACTGCTCTTCTACTCTTCAAAAGAACAAAAACTGGTTTCCTTGGAAGAGTATTACAACCGCATGTTAGAAAATCAAAAATATATCTACTATGCTGCAGGGGATTCAGTCAATAGGGTAGATAAACTTCCCCAAACCGAATTTGTAAAGGATAAAGGCTATGAAATTCTTTACTTTACTGAAGATGTAGATGAATTTGCAATCAAAATGATGGGCT
>CAZARY010000018.1:0-17498 GCA_964487675.1 uncultured Clostridia bacterium
AGCGTGTCCATAGGAATTATATTGTGCACCTGTGGACTTCCAGGCATAAACAAAGCAAAGTTTGCCATACCTCCGTGAAAACACGCAGGTAAAAATTTTTTGGACAGATTAGCTTCTCTAAAAATATGGAAGCTAATCGGATATATTGAAAAAACCAGGACAAAACCGGGTATCCCCCCATAAGCCAGCAGTGCACTTGTGAGTAACACCGCTGGCACGCCTTTATTAGGACCTAATAAATAAATGGTATAATTCGCAATTGTTTCAGCTGCCCCGGACAAAGATATGATTTTTCCCAGGATAGCCCCAAGTAAAAATATGAATAAAAAGTCTTCTATAAAAAAACTTACGCCTTGCACATATTCACCCGTTAAAACCTCCAACGGATCAAAATCTTTCATGAAGGATACCAAAACCAAAGAAACTGGCGCTGCTATAATGACGTTGACTTTCATAAAAATCAGGATGATGAGTATGATTACACCTAATGAAATAACCAACATAAAAAATAACCTGCCTTTCAGCATAGGTTGCTCTGATAGTGATTTTTGCAGTTACTCAATAAATTTAAGGTATGAATATTTGCTAATATCGATTCCCGTGCTTTCTTACCGTGAGAGCATAAAATTTTAAACCCATGGTAAACTTAACCGCTGCTTTAAAACTTTGCTTTTTAAGCAGCGCTTGGGTTTCTGCCGGGGTAAGTCGTTTAGACAAAGGAGGCCCCTGTTTCATCGGTTTTTTCCGCCATTCAATAATGGCGACCTTGCCATTGTTTTTCAATACCTGGTCAAGTTCAGCAATAAATAGTGCTTTATCATAGGACTCATGCAGAACATGGCTCAGCAAAACAAAATCAATGCTAAGTTCAGGCAAATTAAAGGTGTTTTCACTGGAAACTTGAGGATAAATGTTAATTAGACCTTGTTCTTTAATTTTCATTTGCAATGTGTCAATCATTTCCCGGGAAATATCCCTTGCATAAACAGATCCTTTTCGCCCTACTATTTCTGCAGCCGGAAGAGTAAAATACCCGGTGCCAGATCCAATATCTGCCATCACCATTTGTTCTTTTAGGCCCAAACGTTTCAAGATTTTAAAAGGAGGTAAAACAGCTCTTCTCTCTGATGACTCAAGTTTGTGTTTATTAGCTGATGAGAATTTGTGCATCACTAAAACACCCATTTCTATTTAAATATGACTATCACTATTAGGAAGTTTACCTTATCAAACACACGCTTATAAATACTTATATCGTGATTCCTCTATAATCAATTGTAACATATAATATTAACTTGAATTATTAAAGGAGATTACAATGACTATAGAGCCTTTAATGCTTTATATCGCCTACCTTTTTATGTTCATCCATAGCCATCAAAACACCCACATCAACCAATACACGAGTCATGCATATCATTTTCATCAGCAATGCTGTGTATCTGATATGTAACTATATATAAATTCTATTTCAAATTCATGGTCATTAATTTATAAATCTGATTATCACGTTAAATCAAGGGGAGCAAATTATATGTTTGCGGCGATGCCTTGAGCGAATACTTCTTTACTCTAGTTATACCAGCGGACCGATTTTGGAAAGCTGCGTTAACTGTTTGACCGAACGCAGTGAGGGCGTTTTAACGCAGCCCAAAATCGGGAGCATGGCACCGCCAGTTCAGCAAAGCCATGAGCGAAAGCATTGCAACACCAAATACGGCAATTATTCTGATTTAACTGGATAACCATTTTTATAAATATATTTATTTGTATATAGATTAAGTGTTTTACCCGATTTCCCTCAAATCAAGTCTCAACACCAATCCCCACATAGTTTGACAGCAAAAAGTGCTTGTGTTAGTATTAAGTTACCCCCTCCCATTGGGGTGGGGTTAATAATCAAGCAAGGGGGTCTTATAATATGAAAACACTTCGAAAACTGTTAAAAAAAATTGAAGCCGCCAATGAAGAACAGTTCGGCAAACAAAAAAAATTGAATTGCTGTGAACTAAGTAAACATAAGCGAGACACTAATGAAAATCATAAAAGTTCATTTAAAAACCTTTGAATTTAAGAATCAATTTTTAGTACTTTAGTAAGTAAAATACCCTTTATTAAAAGTAAAGTGATGATTAATACGATAGACTGCTAACTTATTGCATACTACTCGCTATTTTAATCTGAAAGGAGGTGACAGCTTTGAATAAAATAATTATGGGGATCGCTATAGGTGCCTTGCTATTAGTGCTAGTTTTTACAGTAGGGTTTGCCGGAAACCATTATGGATACCACTATGGAAGCGAGGAGGCTTCCTTTTTCGATTTTGAAAACATGATGCCTTTTATGGAACGTCATCACCCAGATTTGTCTGATGACGAACTGAGGCAAATGTATGAATGGTGCCATTAAGACAAGGGGCATCATGAGTACCATAGAAACCATGGACCCCATCGATACTACACCACTATAAAGTCAGCAGCTTTAATAAATAAAGCTGCTGACTTTTTTCAGTGAAAATATTCAAATTGAAGCATAAATAAAATTTAAATATTTCCATGACCAAACTAATCCACTAATAACCGACTACCATCAATTATTCAGCCATTTCAGATATGCAGTCAATATCTACGTATTCTGGTACAACCACTCCAATTTTCCCGCCTTCATAAACTGGGCCATAGTCTTCTAAATTGTCCCCGTGTTCTTCCCAGTAAGTGGCCTGGGTAAGAGGCAACCAAGCGCATACCATAAAATCAGCATCTCCACCAGACAGGGTTTCATAAAGCACGCCTACATCTACCATTTCCTGGTTTACTTCATAATTCATCTCTTCTTCTAGAATATACGTTACCAAATAAGTTTTTGAAATCGCGCACACCCAGTTATTGTAAAGCATTTCAATTTCTCTGCCTTCGCCATCAGCATCTTCAGGCACCCATTCTTCTACAAGGTTCTGATGCTCTTCTGCCCATTGTTCTGCAACTTCGATGTCATCACCTTCCGCTTCATCAATTCGGCCCATGAGATCGCCTAGCTGCTCATCGTCTACTTTAAAATTGCCAAGGAATTCCTTGATTTGTGGTTCATCATCGGAAAAACCCTTCCGGCTCAAAGCTCGAATATCCTCAGCTTCACCATAAACTTTTTCTGGATCATCTAAAAATTTAATATCATATTCTGCAAATTTCCAATGTGGAGTCCAGCCCAACACGGCAATCCATTCTTCGTCCCGGATTGCGCTATCAAGCGCCGCAACCATAGCAGGGCCACTGCCCTCAATAATTTCATAATCTTCCAAACCATATTGGGGAAGAAGATCCTCTTCCGCAGTTTCCATCATCTCTGCCCCAGGGTCTATCCCTATGATTTCGTAGTCAAATTTTTCAGCAATATTTTCTTCAGGTTCAGCTTCATCATCCCCTGGCGCTTCTGCTTCTTCGCAGCCCAGCGCTATTAAACTAAACAGTAAAATAATGACCCCAGCTAAAATTAACCGCAGTATTCTGTTTTTATACATAACAATCGTCCCCCCTACTCATTATTTTTCTCCTTTGTAATAAACTATAACTTGAATGAGGTAACATCGCAAAAAGCCTCATCATTGATGTGGCTTTTTCAATTTCACCAACAACAAATGAGAGTAAATTAAACAAATATTTCTCTAAATTGCGAAAAGATGTGGGGGGTAGAAAAAGGTTTCAAAATTAATTTTAGTAACTGTACCTTTTCTTGTCATTTACCATAAACACCCCTTCGTGCAATAAAAGCAGTAATAGGTTTCATCAAAATACCCGATATATTTAAATGTAAACGTTTCCGGTTTCATATCCAAAACTTTTTCCACTTTTCTAATGTCTTTCGTTTTTTGGAAATAGTGATAGCCGAAGGTCTTTCGCAGTGTTTCCCGATCAAAGTCCTGAATACCATAACCAATCAATTTTTCCCTTAAAGCCTGGTGGGCTATTTCTGAGAAAAGTTTCTTTTCCCTCGGTTGAGATTTTAAGAAATTATATATCTCATTTGGAAGTTCCCCAAAAAGGTAAAATTGAAAGTTCTCTTCCTTTTCTAAAAAATGTTTGGGGCGTAATGCCATAATTGTATCTAAAGTTAACGGTGTGCTCACCCCCACCCTAAAAAGCAAATATATTGTATATTCGCCTTGGGACAAGAGATCGCCCAATATTTCCTGTACCAGGCCTAAATTAAAAATGGGTTGAGATTGAAGTTTTGGATGAGATTCCACTGGTTTCACCTCCACTGGTATCACCTCCTGTTTAGCAAGTATACAAACGTATCTCTAAATTATTGTTTATATATTGCTCTTTCACCGCCAATAAGCTTAGGCCTCGTTCTCGCCATTGTTAAGTGAGCTTTTCCTATATTGGTAACAGGAGGTCTAACCGGAACAGCAACTGGCTTCAAATGCATCCCGATTAAAGTGTCCCCAATATCTAGTCCGGCGTGCGCTTGAATGTTTTCCACCACGACAGGATCATTCATGTTCTCATATCCCATTCTGGGAAGACTGCCTCCCGCACCCGGTTTAGGAATCACGGTTACCTCCTCCAAGCCGTATTGTACCTGACACATCCTTTCTACAACTAAAGCGCGATTTAAATGCTCACAGCATTGCAAAGCTAAATAAATCCCATGCTTGTTTAATAAAGGATAGAGGCCATGAAAAATTGCTTCTGCTGCTTCATTACTGGAAGCAGTTCCTATTTTCTCTCCTATCACTTCACTAGTACTGCACCCAATAACAACGATCTCCTCTTGTTTTAGTTGGGCTGTATTGATTAAATAGGATAATGCAGAAGCCGTTTGACTTTTAATATCCGCCATCACGCTTTCCGACACAAAAATCACCTCCTCGATTTCTTTGTCTTTATTATACGTTGAAATTAAATATTTTTACAAATTTTTTTACAAATACCTTAAACCTTAAAAACTTCCCCATAAGCTCCCCAAAAAACTTAAAATTTTTAATCCCTTTTGCCTTGACATTTGACTAATTAACATAGTATGATTAATAATCAAATAACTATTATTAATTACAGGCAATGAGGGGGAGAGTAGCAAGTATGTGGAGCGTAAGCGAATCGGGGATGGTGGGAGCCCGGTGCAAAACTGCTTGTGAAGCGCACCCCGGAGCTCCAAGGTCAAAATATCATCGCCACAAATTTTTTCTAATAGGAGCATGTATACATCCTGATACTATTTTAAACACTTATAATAGCCATTACAATGCCCCATATTAATGATTCAAACATAACTGACAAGACAAAGGATAGAGTAGACCTTGGCGGTTGAATCCGTTATCTTTAGGAAACCAGTATAAATATGTAACACTTAAGATAATTAACTAATTAATTTACCTTAAACTTGTTGAGAGTATTTATTGCTATTAACGATTAATTTCTGGTTTCCCCGAGGTGGGTTTGCCTAATGTTTGTTTTGGTAAGCCAACTAGGGTGGTAACGCGAAAAACTCGTCCCTAAAGATATGGACGAGTTTTTTAATTTGATTTCCATCATTATTTTACATAAAACATACCACATTTAGAACTTATTATTCAATCGGGAGGTAAAAATATGATTAAAGTTGGAATTGCTGGTATTACCGGTTATGCAGGAGTTGAATTATTGAAGTGCTTGAGCCAACATCCGGAAGTAGAAATTGTTTATGCAGGGAGTGAAAGTGCAAAGGGCAACGCTTTGAACGAAGTTTTTCCTTTTTGGCCGGGAGAAAAATTTGCCTATTTGAAAGATTTAAAGATCACAGGATTATCGCCCAAAGCGGAAGAAGGAAAAGCGGTTGGGATAAAGGAAAATACACCAGATATTGTGTTCACTGCTTTACCCCATGGCTTAGCCATGGATACCGTCGCCGAATGGCTTGATAAAGGTTCCCGGGTCATTGATCTTTCTGCGGATTACCGGTTAAAAAATTGGGAGACTTACACAAAATGGTATGAACAAGAACACACCCATAAGAGTTTATTGGAAAAGGCAGTATATGGATTATCGGAAATAAATAAAGACCAAATAAAAGAAGCCGAGCTCGTGGCAAATCCTGGGTGTTTTCCCACCGGCGCCCTTTTACCTTTATACCCCTTATTGGAATACGGTTATATTTTACCTGGTGGAATCATCATAGACGCCAAAACCGGAGTGTCCGGCGGCGGTAAAAATCCTAAACAAGCATTTCACTACCCGGAAAGAACTGAAAACTTTCAAGCCTATAAAGTTGGGACACACAGACATACTCCTGAAATCACCGATCAGTTGAACCAGGCCTATAATAGGAGTGCTAAGGAGCACCCCCAAGGGAATACCAACGACACCCTTGACACGGCGGAACTCATTTTTACGCCCCATTTAACCTCTATGAGCCGCGGGATTTTTTCTACAATTTATGCTAATATTTCCAATAAGGCAGAAGGGATGCAAGAAGAGGCGTGGTTGAAATTGTTTCAAGATTATTATTGCGATTCCCATTTTGTAAACCCTATACAGAATATACCCGAAACAAAATGGGTTTCCGGAACAAACAGTTGTTTAATATCAGTCAAACCCTGCCCCAAATCTGGAAAAATAGTGCTAATGTCTGCTATTGATAACTTAGTAAAAGGCGCAAGTGGACAGGCGGTGCAAAACATGAACTTAATGCTGGGGCTTAAAGAAACAATGGGGCTGGGAAGGCATCCGAATTGGCCTTAACTTGGAATCTTTTTTTAGTTATTCGATAAAACATAAGGTTCCTCAATTGGCCAATAATAGCTAAATCCAAAATTGATAGAAAGGAGAGGATGAACTTGAATGGAATTAAAGAAGTGACCAACGGAAATATAACTTCGCCCATAGGATTTCAAGCAGCCGGTATGCACGCAGGGATCAGGAATAAAAAAGGGAAGTATGATCTTTGTTTGATTGCATCCGACTATTCAACTACGGTAGCAGGAACCTATACTCAAAACACGTTCAAAGCTGCACCGGTTCAATTATCGAAAGAAAATATCGAGCAAGGAAACCCTCGGGGGATTGTGGTAAACAGCAGGGTTGCCAATGCTTGCACTGGTAAACAGGGTGCAAAAGATGCCTATGCAATGGCGGAAATTTCTGCTAAAGCCTTAAATCTCACCCCCTCCGAAATTATTGTGGCCTCAACGGGTTTGATTGGGGCTTATTTGCCCATGGACAAAATTGAAAAAGGTATAAAAGAACTTGGACAACAATTATCTTCCCACGGTGGAATGGATGCCGCCAGTGCCATTATGACTACTGACACAAAAGAAAAATACTACGCAGTGAAGGGGCGGATAGGAGGAAAAGAAGTCACCGTTGGAGGTATTGCTAAAGGGAGTGGTATGATATACCCTAATATGGCCACCATGCTCGCGTTTATTTCAACAGATTGTTGTATCAGTAAAAAATTGCTTCAAAAAGCATTGATGGATTCTGTTCAAAAAACATACAACATGATCACGGTGGACGGCGATACCAGCACCAATGATATGGTCACCTGTATGGCAAATGGCGCCGCTCAAAACCCCCTAATAACTGAAACAAACCAAGACTACCATGATTTTTGTCAGCTTTTAGACCAAGTAAACAAGGAATTAGCTCGCCAGATCGTTTTGGATGGAGAGGGCGCAACAAAATTAATAGAAACCACTGTAAAAGATGCATCCTCTTTTGACGATGCCCGCCAGATGGCCATGGCAGTTTTAAATTCAAATCTAGTTAAAACAGCTTTTTTTGGAGAAGATGCTAACTGGGGACGGATTATAGTGGCCATGGGATATTCTGGTGTGGATTTTAACCCTTCTGACACAGAAATTTATCTCGGGGATATCAAATTATTTTCCAAGGGAGAAGGGCTGCCTTTTAGCGAAGAGAAAGCCAAAGCGATTCTGGAAAAACATGAAATATCAATAACCATTTCACTGGGAAATGGTACGCATTCCGCCACAGGTTATGGCAGCGACCTAAGCTATGAATACGTGCGAATAAATGGCAGCTACCGCACCTAGTCATCATTTGTTGCCAATAAAGTAAAAAAGGAACCCAACGCATAGTTTTAAGATTTATATTAAATTAAAGGGAGGAAAATAGTATGCCTGAAAAGGAATTGCAGGGATTGAAAGTAAGCGATTTAAAAAAAATTGATGAAGTCATTGAAAAAGCGGATGTCTTAATTGAAGCCTTGCCTTATATCAGAAAGTACCGGGGTAAGTTCTTTGTAATAAAATACGGAGGCAGTACCATGGAAGAAGCTCAAATGAAAGAGCATATCCTCAAAGATTTAATTTTTCTAAAGTACTTTGGCATCCATCCCATACTGGTTCACGGAGGCGGGAAAAAAATCACCAGTTTGATGGAAAAAATGGGTAAGCAGCCAAGTTTTATAGATGGCCTCAGAGTAACGGATGAAGAAACTATGGAGCTTACCGAGATGGCTTTAAGTAAAGTAAACAGCGAAATTGTGGGCTATATAAATAGTTTGGGGCAAAAAGCAATTGGGCTTTCGGGTAAAGACGGTGATCTCATAAAAGCGCAAAGAAAAGAACCCATGAAGCCTGTCAATGGAGGCGAGGATGAAGAAGCGGTCGATTTAGTATATGTGGTAGATGTTGCAGAGGTCAACCATGAAATGCTTATAAATATCTCTAATCTGGGATTTATTCCAGTAGTTTCCCCCTATGCCACAGATGAAGCAGGTATATCTTTAAACATCAATGCTGACCACGTGGCAGGGGAAATTGCTTCTGCATTGACCGCTGAAAAACTGGTTTTATTGACGAACGTCCCTGGGATCATGGAAATGCCAGGTGAAACAGACACTTTTTATCCTACCCTCACCATTGAACAAACCATTAGCTTGATCGCTGAAGAAAGAGTACAAAAGGGAATGATCCCTAAGGTAACGGCTTGTATTAATGCAAATAAAAACGGAGTTAGAAGAACCCACATCATTGATGGCGGCACCAGACATGCCCTTTTAATTGAAATTTTCACCGATGAATGTACAGGAACAATGATTATTCATCCTGATGATGAGGAGGCTCCTAAGTAAAATGTCTTTACAGGATAAAAACGAATTTAGTTTTGGCCAGCTGAAGCAACTGGACCGCGACGTTTTAATAAATGTATACGGACGGGACGCATCTAAAACACCTATGTTTATTAAAGGGAACGGCCCGTATTTGTATGACGAAAGAGAAAGAAAATATCTGGATTTCTTGTCAGGCTTAGGCGTATGCAATCTAGGCCATGCACCAAAACAAGTAGTAGAGGCTGCTAAAGCTCAATTAGATCAACTTGTCCACACCAGCAATCTTTACTACACAGTACCGCAAATTTATTTAGCAAAGCGGTTGGTAGATAACTCATTTGCTGATAAAGTCTTTTTCGCAAACAGTGGTGCTGAAGTTAATGAAGCAGCTATTAAGTTAGCCAGGAAATATGCTTATAACCAGTACGGGCCAGGGCATCATAAAATTATCACGGCGAAACAATCTTTCCATGGCAGAAGCCTGGCTACTGTAGCCGCAACCGGGCAGGAGAAAGTTAAAAAGGGATTTGCGCCTCTACCTGAAGGCTTTATCCATGTCCCCTTAAACGACCTCTCTGCACTTAATGATCATGTGGACGATAGCACGTGTGCAATAATAGTAGAACCCATTCAGGGTGAAGGCGGCGTTAATATTTGCACTCAAGAATACTTGCAACAGGTAAAAGATATATGTCTAGAAAAAGATGTTTTGTTAATATTTGATGAGATTCAAACGGGGATGGGCAGGACAGGTGATCTGTTCTGTTATAAAAATTATGACATAGAACCCGATATCATGACCCTGGCAAAAGGATTGGGCGGAGGATTGCCCATTGGGGCCATGTTGGCAACAGAAAAAGCTGCCCAAGGTTTCTCTCCGGGCGACCATGCCAGTACCTTCGGAGGGAATCCAGTGGCATCCGCAGCAGGTGTTGCCGTTTTGGATAAAATGTTAGAAAAAAATTTCCTTTCGTCAGTACGCCAAAAAGCAGAGTACCTTTCCGGAAAGTTGGAGATTTTAAAAGATCAAACCCATATCCAAGAAATTCGACAAATGGGCATGATGGCAGGTATAGAAATAGAAAGCGGCGCAAAGCAAGTTTTTAATTTTGCGCTTGACAACAAACTGCTGGTAAATGCCATTGGAGATCAGGTCATTAGACTTCTCCCGCCTCTAGTGGTATCTCAAGAAGATATTGATGCTGCGATTCATATTTTACAGAAGGGAATTAAGAGTATTCAATAGAAATTTTTATTAAAGTGTTTCTAGTGTTTAATGTTGTTTTTTCTATCAATTAAACAACCCTATTATAGATTTTATAGATTGCATCAATAGGAGGGTTCACCATGGATTTGCTGGTTAAAAATGCCGCTTTAAGAAACACACGAGGCAAAGAAAAAATGGATATCGGAATTGAGAATGGCATGATTAAAGAAATTAGCCCGTCAATAACCATTCAGGCAAAAAGACAGATCGATGCTGATGGAAAAATGGTCTCACCGCCCTTCGTAGACCCGCATCTTCATTTAGATGCTACTATGACAGCTGGAGACCCCAATTTTAATCAAAGCGGAACTTTATTGGAAGGCATTCAGATTTGGGCTGAAAAGAAAAAAGACATCACTGTTGAAGATATTAAACAGCGGGCTAAGCAAGCGATAAAATGGGAACTTGCTCACGGCACACAGCATATACGCACCCACGCAGATGCAAGTAACCCAGATATGACCTCAGTAAAGGCACTGACGCAGCTCCGGGATGAACTCAAGGATGTGGTGGATATTCAAGTGGTTGCTTTTCCACAAGATGGAATATTTGCACATGAAAACGGCGAACGTCTTTTAAAGGAAGCTTTGGATAGAGGAGCTGATGTAGTAGGAGGAATTCCCCATAATGAGCTCACCCGGGAGGATGGTGTTAAAGATGTAGAACTAGTATTTGAATTGGCCAAAGAATACAATAAAATAATTGATGTACACTGTGACGAAACCGACGATGAACACTCCCGTTTCATTGAAGTTATGGCGGCATTAACGATTAAATATGGTTTCCATGGCCAAGTAACAGCAAGTCACACGACCGCCATGCATTCCTATAATAATGCCTATGCTTCAAAGCTGATGGGAATTTTAAAAAGGGCTGACTTTAATATTATTACAAATCCGTTTTGCAATATAATTTTACAAGCCCGAGGCGATAGTTACCCTAAACGACGGGGCATCACTCGGGTAGATGAACTTCTTGAGAACGATGTCAATGTAGGCATTGGACACGATTGTATCCTGGACCCCTGGTATCCCTTAGGGAAAGGCAGCATGCTTGAAGCTGCTTCTATGCTGCTGCATGTTAGTCAGTTAACTGGCTATCAAGAAATCTATCAAGTGTTCGACTTGATAACTGACAATTCTGCAAAAATTTTGAATATACAGGATCACTACGGCATAAAAGAAGGCAATCCGGCAAATATGATTATTCTAAACGCTGCCAATGAATATGAAGCCATCAGGAAGAATGCTGCATGTCTTTACTCTATTCGCCATGGAAATATAATAGTAGAAGGGCAACCTTCTATTAGTCGCATTAAGGCTGAGCCCTTAAAAGCAGAACCGGTTGACTTTAACTTCTCAAGAGTATAATGGTACAGTCTCTTCGATACCGCAGGCAAGCTTCTACTGCTCCAATTAATTTTTGAGTTTTTTTCATGGTAGAACAAAACTTTATTGTGTACCCCTATACCCCAATACAAAAGAGCTCCGCCCTTCTCACGCTAAAAGACCCCTCCGTAATTCCGAATAATGGATTTTCGGAGGGGTTGTAAAAGGGTTCTTGTTCATTTTAACAAATATTTGAGTTATAATAATATTACGAAGCATTTTTTCATGTTCCATCTCTTTGACACTTTTAATCTAGACACACAAAAAAACCTAATTTAATTAGATGACCATTTTATAAAAAGCGAGAGGGGGTTGAAAATTGAAAATATTAAGTTCTCGAACCTGGCATCTGTTATTCATGTCGATCATTCTCATGTTCTTTGTCAGCTTTTCATTAATTTCTGGCTGCGACTTTTTTAGGCAGGAAGACTTTATAAACGATGAAGCAGAAGAAAACAATAATGAGTTAGATGAGAAAAACGAGGATAAAGAAAATGACAAAGACGATAAAAATGATTTAAACAACGAGGAAAATAATAATGAAGCGGATGAGACTAAAGGCAGTCCCTGGGCTCATGAAAATATCCCCATATCTGAAGAACCAAAGATTTTTACTATGGAAAATGATTTTAAAATTGGAGATATAGAAGTCAATGAGTTTTTTGAAGACCATGCGCCTATTAGCGAATACCTGGAAGAAGAACCTGAAGTAGAAGAAGAACAGCCAACAGAATACGATACCTTTATCGAGGTAAGATTTGATGGGCTCACACTCAACTACAACATTGACGTCTTTCAAGAGGGGAAAGGATTGACCTCTGTGCACGTAACAGGAGAAAATTACAGTGTGTCCCGGGACATTTCTCCAGGTGACGATATCCAAGAGGTACTCAAAAAATTCCCTAATAAAGAGGAAGACACCCATTTGCTGTACCAAGATGAAGAAACCCAAACACGCGGTGAAATTAGCACCCGGGCAGATAATTCAATTGAACGGGTTACATTAGTTCACCAGGAAAGCATCGATCACCTGCCAACCTCCATGCAAATTTATGTAAATGAAAAAGGATTGGTAGATGAAATTGAACTTTTCTTTGAAATTTAAAAGAAAATCCCGGTTCCGTCTTTTTCCCTATGCACATTTAAAGCCATAGAGCAACTAAAGAGAAGGGAACCGGGTTTTCTACTTTCTAAAACTATGACTCACAAAATATTATTTTTGTTTCCCTTTTGTGTCTTCCACCATCATCCTCTACAGCAAACGTTACAACGTTAAACCCTGAAGACAATAATTCTTCTTCAGTTGCGAGCAGCATTTCATACTCCCTATCACTCAACCGATTTATTTCGGGTGAAAAAACTCTTCCATTAATTATTATTTTAGCCAACTCTTTTATTTCATTGAGATTTAGAATTTTACGTTCAACAGCTTTTCCTTGCAAGCTTGCGCTTAAGGAGGGGGAACGTCCTTCGACTATTTCCCCCATATTAAAATCGGGAATTATCTTTATGGCTTCCCATTTATCATTTAAATCAGCTATTTCTTCTGCTTCACGCATTGCCCTGAGCGCATTTCCACCCAATATTTTCTTTATTTCCTTTCCCGAATAGCCTCTTTCCAGTAATTCCTTTGTGATTTTAGGGTAAGCGGAGGCATCGGGCAAATCCTCAGGCATAGGAGCCCCATCAAAGTCTGACCCAAGCCCCACGTGTTCTATGCCTATTAAATCCACCGCATAATCTACATGGTCGACAATTTTTCCCACAGAAGCTTTCCCTTCATCTTCCGCCAAAAAACTATCAACAAAGGTAATATGAACCACACCACCATTTTCTTTCAAGGCTTTCAGTTGTAAATCAGTTAAATTTCTTGGATGTTTCCGGACGCCATCAATTGAAGAGTGACTTGCAATAATTGGGGCTTCCACTAACTCTATAATGTCCCAAAAACTGTTTTCATGAATATGAGAAACATCTATCATAATTCCCAGTCTCTGTAATTCTTGGACAATCGTTTTGCCATAGCCGGTCAGCCCTTCATGAGAAAAGCTTCCATCAGCGTACTTGGAATCCACGCCTTCTGCCAGCTGATTTGAATTATTCCAGGTCAATCCAAAAGCCCGTACTCCCAGATCATAAAATTGGTGCAGTAATTCTCTGCCATGAGGTTCTTGAATGGCATCCCCGCCTTCAATGGTAAGAACTGCAGCTATATTTCCCCTCTTTACTGTTTCTTCTATTTCAGAAGCAGAAACAGCCAGCTCCATTTTTCCTTGGTTTTGATCGACCGTCCAATAAAGTGCATTCACTAAAGCCAGGTTTCTATCTAAGATACGACCAGGATAAAATTGTTCCGTAACAAAAGACGCAAAATATGGAACATCTATGCCTCCTTCTTTAAGCTTAGGCAGATCTATGTGCCCGTATCGAGTCACACCAGAAAGGTCTTGACCTAAATCGAGTTCCGGCTTCCAATTTGAGCCATCGCCTGGGTCCAACCATTTGGAATCTATTATATGCATCATGGTATCATTATGAGCATCGACCACGATGGCTTCTTCGTGCAGTTCCTGGTAATCTTCTGGACTATAATCCAATTCTTTTCCTATCTTTGACTTTTCTTTTTCCTGTTTCTTGTTTTCCTTTTTTTCTTCAATAATGGCTTTACTATTTTTTTCCATGTTTTCCTCTCCATCTTTAAGTTCATCTTCATGTTCGCATCCGTTACCCACGAATAAAGCCGCTGCGAATAACGCTGACATGGTCCAATAAGCGCATTTACTTATTAAAAATTGATGCAAGCGCTTTAAAGCCAAATAACCCACCTTCCCTCACTCATAACTCCAGATTAAAATCGGGCTACTTAAATCATACATGTATTGATAAAAAATGCCTATGGTTTCCATAATACACTATCAAAAAACATTTTAGGCGAAAATCAGCGAAAAAGTCGTAGTTAAGAAGGAATCCTAAGGCTAACTTTAGAATTAAAAGATACAATATCCAAAATGCCTCCAAGCATTTTAAAGATTCTTTTATGTTTCTTATATTTTTTAATGTATGATTAAGGTAGCACTTAAATTTTAAAATACATGGGAGGCCCTTCCTTGAAATTTGGAAAAATCAATCCAGGCAAGTTAGGATTCTTCGGTATATTTATCGGCATAGCAAACTTGGTCCCTGGTATTAGCGGAGGAACAGTGGCCATAGCCTTCGGGATTTACGACGAATTAATCGCTTCTTTTAAAGGACTTATCAGTCTGGACCCAGAGTGGCAGAAATACCCTAAGTTTTTGCTCCCATTGCTAGGAGGCCTGTTTTTTTCTTTATTTTTCTTTGCCCGTACCATTGAAAGGCTTCTAGAGGCCCACCCTATTCAAATGATGATGTTTTTTGTCGGATTGATCCTGGGCGCTGTCCCTTACATCTACCGGCGTTTAGAAATAAATGAACAAACCCGGATGGAGATAAAATATGCATTGCCTTTGATTATTGCATTCATGGTACCTATCATGCTGCTCATTTTGCGTCCGGCTGAAAGAGCAATTATCAGTGCCCCCGGATTGGCCGAAGTACCGATTATTTTTGCCGCCGGATTTATTAGCACTGCAACCATGATTATACCGGGGATTAGCGGAACCATGGTGTTAATGGTGATTGGAATGTATCCCACATATATTGCTGCGTTGAGCAACCTATACGGTCTAGTACTGCTCATTTTAGGAGTAGGAAAACTCCTGGGAGTCATTATAGCTGCACGTTTAATACATTATTTGCTCCGCCGGTTTAATCGGGGAACGTACTTTGCAATTTTAGGGCTTCTACTTGGGTCCGTTGTAAATGTTTGGCCAGGGTTATCCGGCGGGATAATGACTTTACTTGATTTTCTCATCCTGTTTGCAGGTTTTATGATCGCTTACTTTTTCCAAGCCAAGCAGGAACAGAAATCATAGTACAAATTTAATTTTTGGATATCTAAATCAAGCTGTGCACACCTAACCTCAATGATAACGTGCTTTTAACAATTTCAATTGTTTTGTTTAAAAATTGTGCTGATAACGAAACTCTACGGGGGGAATTTCCCTGGTTTTTTCATACATTTGCCAGTATTTCTGCTGCTCCCATGCTTTAGAAAACTCATCCCCATGATATGCTTGATATCCCATTTCTCTCTGTACATATTCCTTCAATACTTGCCCCGGATTTTCCAACAAAAAGGGGAGGATACTGTCCAATAAACCTTCCGGGGTTAGTCTCACCTTATGCGGTTCTTCTATACCAGCTAATTCTCCTGCTTTTTCAACTGCCTTGTCCAAGCCACCTAGTTCATCTACCAGGGCTTTTTCCTTCGCCTTACGTCCTGTCATAACTTCTCCAGTGGCTGCTTCATAAACAACCTCTTCATCCAAGTTTCGGTATTTAGCCACGTCCCTAACAAAATTATCGTACATTTCATCTGAAAGCCTTTGAAGCAGTGCTTTTTCATCTTCATCCAATCCCTCAAAACCCATATCTTTATGCTCTCCAGATTTAACCACTTCTACTTCAATGCCCAGCTTATCATACAGTTCTTCTAAGTTATAAACCACACTGATAACACCTATTGACCCCGTCATAGAAGTAGGTTGAGCTATGATGCTATCCGAAGCTGCCGAGATATAATAACCACCAGAAGTCACATTATCAGCCATAGATACCACGGTGGGAAGTTCAAAATCATCAATCATAGAAGCTATTTCCTGGGAGGCGCCCACCGTCCCACCGGGAGAATTAACTCTGAACACCACTGCTTCTGCATGAGCATTACTTTTGACCCGGTTCAATTGTTCCCGAACATATCTTGGAGATATCTGCCCCATACCCATACGAGGGGCTTCTTGTACTTGACCGTATAGATCTATAACATAAACCAGGTTTTCTTCGGGCTCCGGCGCCGGCTCAAATAGAGTAACCACGCCGATAAACAACATAAATATGGAGCCCACAGCGAGCATCATAAAAAGTGAGATGGCAACGATCACAATCAAAATTTTGAATATGAAGACTTTAATCCGACTCTTTTCATCCGGTTGCAAGATAATGCATCACCCTTTCGTTATACTTTTAATACCTCTAAGTAACCTATAACTGACATACTCCCACAGCTTAAGCAGTGGACTTTCTGCTTGTTTTTTCGTAACTATCAAATATTGCGTTGTTTTTATCATAACTTACTTTTTAATTACAGGCAATCTTTCTCGTTTTTAGCAGGAATAAGATTATCTATAGCTAATCTTATATACAAAGGGAGGCATGAAAATTAACATGGGAGTATTACAAATTATAATTAAATGCATTGTTGTGATCTTATGCGTTATAATTGTACTCAACTTTATTCAAATTGTCCGAAGTCACTTATTTGCTCCACCATTAAGTGAAGAAAACTTTTTTGCCCAACTTGAAAAGCCGGCCAACATTGCCCACAGGGGCGCATCCGGCAAATACCCGGAAAATACTATGATTGCTTTTGAAAAAGCCCTGGATAAAAATGTCGACGCCCTGGAAATGGATGTGTGGCTCACCGCTGATGATAAGGCAGTCGTCATCCACGATGAAACCGTAGATCGTACAACTGATGGAGAAGGAAAAGTGCGTAACTTCACCTTTGATGAAATCCAAGAACTCGATGCCGGCTATAACTTTCAACCCCCCAATAATACGCATAGCAAAAAAGAAAATTTCCCTTTCAGGGGTGAAGGGATTACCATTCCTACTTTAAACGAAGTTTTAAACACATTTAACAATGTGCC
>CAZARY010000019.1:0-17174 GCA_964487675.1 uncultured Clostridia bacterium
ACTGGTAACACAGAGTAAACCTGAAACATTCGTACCTACAGTACACCTTTCAGGAGCAAAGCTGCTGTCACCGGTCAACTCTTGAGCAACAAAAGCATTGGTGGTACCGCCAGCGACGATAATATATGCTTTCTCCCGAGCAATCATCACCTCTTCTTTTTTTACCACTGCTTTGGCGATTAACCTTCTCGATTCAGCTGAGGTCAGGGTAAATGCAGCTTTTTGATAGTCTGCCATTTTTAGCCTCCTTTTTTATTACATATTCTGTAACTCAATTGTATCAAAAATTCAAGGAAAGCAGAATCTTATTCAGTCAGAACTTTTTGATAAATAGAACGACTCCAAATTGGTACTGACAATTAATAGAAGCATTGATGTACTTCCTAGCTAAAGCAGTAGGAGTTTGTAGGCAAACACCCAGCTTCAGTGCGTCGAAAAGTTTTAACTACGATTTACTTTCATCGTTTAAAATTAGAATTTAACCAGCAATTAGATCTTATAGTTAACTTTTGTATCCCATAAAAAATAAGCCCGTAACGGGCTTATTGGACACTTAAGTTTCAAGGATTTTCCAAAGACATTTTTGTATATACTTTTTTTCTTGTCTTCATAAAAGCAGGAGCATTCAAGATATTTATATGTGTCATTCTATTAGACCTTTATTTAAGATAGAAGCTTCCCCTCTTTTCATAAGTTTTTTCAGAGACAAAATATTTGCCAGTTTCGTTTAACCTTCCTGATTGAAATAGCAAAACTGCGAAAAAGGTTCATTTTACCTATTTTAAAAGTATAATGATTAGCTTGGTTTAACTTTAAAATCTTCTGGTCTATTTTCTTCGATTCCATAAAAATACTCGAGAACTTTTTCAATTCTATTAGACGCCTTGCCATCGCCATAAGGATTTTGTTTATGTTTCATTTTTCTATATAGACTGTCGTTAAAAAGGAGATTCTTGGTTGTTTGAAATATTTTTTTTCGGTCATTCCCTGCAAGTATCACCGTCCCCTGGCGAATTCCTTCTTCCCGCTCTGTTAGTTCTCTCAACACCAGGACCGGTACCCCAAAAGAGGGCGCCTCTTCCTGAATTCCACCCGAATCAGTCAGGATCAAATAGCTTCTCGCGATCAAATTGTGGAAGTCCCTGGTGCTTAAAGGCTCCGTTAACAACACCTGGGTACAAGCACCCAGAATTTCCCTGGCTGGTTCCCGCACCGCAGGATTTCTATGTACCGGGAAAACAATGCGCAGCCATGGAAATGCTTCCACTAGGTCTTTGACAGCATAGAATATTTCCCTCATAGGTGGGCCCCAGTTTTCACGACGGTGAACTTCCAAGGTGATAAGTTTTTTTTCATCTTCCGGGCGTGAATCTATTGAATAATCAATATGCCCTGCCAAAACAGCGTCAGAAAAAACATATTCCTCTTGCACAGAAGTCTGCAAAGCATCTACCACAGTATTGCCTGTCACAAAAATTTTTGAGCCACTCACACCTTCTGCTTTCAAATTTTCTTTTGCGTCTGAGGTTGGCGCAAAATTAATATCAGCCAGGGCACTCACTAGTTTCCTGTTCATTTCTTCAGGAAAAGGCGCGTATTTATTCCCCGTACGCAATCCCGCTTCCACATGGCCTATGGCAACTTGCTGGTAATAGGCTGATAAAGCAGCGGCAAAAGTCGTGGTGGTATCACCATGGACCAGCATCATATCGGGGTTGATCTCGTTTATCACCTGTTCAATTTGAAGCAGTACATTTGAAGTAATTTGAGAAAGCTTTTGACGTTCTTTCATTATATTTAAATCGTAATCAGCTGCTATGGAAAATAGCTCTAAAACTTGATCTAACATTTCTCTATGTTGTGCAGTTACGACCACGGTATTGGAGAAATAATTTGATTTTTCTAATGCTTTCACCACGGGGGCCATCTTAATTGCTTCAGGTCTGGTACCAAAAACACTGGCGATCCTATATTTCATTGCAATTTCCTCCTGACCTCTATTCCACCTTCTAAAAGAATTTGTTTCGCCATGTCATCCGGATAGGATTTTTTAGCCACAACTTGAACAACGCCTGCGTTTATCAACATTTTTGCACAAATTGAACAGGGGTGATCCGTCGTATACATGGTGCTGTTTTTCGTAGAAACACCATGAAGGGCAGATTGTATAATCGCATTTTGTTCCGCATGCAAGCCGCGGCAAATTTCATGGCGCTCACCTGAAGGCACCTCTAATTTTTCTCTTAAGCATCCCGTGTCGCTGCAGTGAGGCAAATTTTGCGGAGCACCATTGTATCCTGTTGCCAAAATTCGCCTCTCCCTAACCAAAACCGCCCCTACTTGCCGGCGCATACAGGTAGATCTTTTTTTCACAGTTTCAGCTATTTCAAGAAAATATGTGTCCCAATCCGGTCGATTATACATTATTTTGTACCAAATAAACGATCTCCTGCATCGCCTAATCCAGGGACTATGTAAGCTTTTTCGTTTAATTTTTCATCCACTGCACAGGTCCAAATATCTACGTCTGGATGGCCCTCTTGAAGCACTTCAATACCTTCAGGGGCAGCGTTGATGCACATAAAACGTATGCTGTTGCCGCCTTTATCCTTTACAAATTGAATGCTGGCTTTAGCAGATCCGCCGGTAGCCAACATAGGGTCTAAAACAATGAGTTCCCGCTCATGTATGTCGTGTGGAAGTTTACAATAATATTCAACCGGTTTCAATGTTTCTGGATCGCGGTAAACACCAATGTGCCCCACCCTGGCTGCAGGGATCAATGCTCTTACACCTTCCACCATACCTAGTCCTGCCCGCAGTATAGGGACAAGTCCCAGCTTTTTCCCAGCTAAAATCCTGGTTTTAGCCATGCCAATGGGCGTTTCAACCTCAGATTCCTCAGTTGGCAATTCCCTGGTAACTTCATAAGCCATCAGCATGGATACTTCATTAACCAACTCTCTGAAGTCCTTAGAACCGGTATTTTTGTCCCTAATAAAACTGAGTTTGTGTTGGATTAAAGGGTGATCTACTATATGCAGCTCACTCAATACCAAAAACCTCCTTTTTGTTTAAAAATAAGTGTTCGACCCTGTAAGCTTCTACCGAGCCGAACACATCATATCACAGTTTGCATGCAATTTGAACTGGTGATTTATTCCTAATTTTATCCCCAAATTTAATCTTTATTTAAGTGCTTATTTAAGCCTAATTTGAGCTGTAGTTTGAGTTATAATTTTTTAATTTTGATTATCGGTACAGCGGAAACCGCTCACAGAGATCAATTACTTCTTTCTTACAATCTTCAAGAACCTGGGTATCTTCTATTCCTGTGATGACGCGATCCAGAAGTCCAGCCACTTCTTTAATTTGCTCTTCTTTAAACCCGCGGCTGGTTACAGCTGGAGTCCCCAATCTTAATCCACTGGTAACAAATGGACCTTGAGGGTCATTGGGCACAGCATTTTTGTTCACCGTTATATGCACGGTGTCCAGTACATTTTGCGCTGTTTTCCCCGTCACCCCTTTTCGCTGTAAATCGACCAAAATCATATGGTTATCGGTACCACCTGCCACCAGGTCATATCCGAGGCGCAACATTTCATCTCCCAGTGTTTTGGCGTTGCGAACGATTTGCTCTTGATAAGCTTTAAATTCTTTTGTCAAGGCCTCCTGGAAACTGACGGCTTTAGCGGCAATAACATGCATCAAAGGGCCACCCTGCAGTCCTGGGAAAACAGCCTTATCAATTTTCTTCTTATAATCGCCTTTACATAAAATGGCGCCCCCTCTGGGGCCTCTTAATGTTTTATGCGTGGTGGTGGTTACAAAATCTGCATGAGGAACGGGGTTGGGATGCAATCCAGCAGCAACCAAACCGGCAATATGCGCCATATCTACCATTAAATAAGCGCCTACTTCATCGGCTATCTCTTTGAATTTTTCAAAGTCAATAATCCGGGGATAGGCACTGGCTCCAGCCACTATCATTTTTGGTGCATGTTCTTTCGCCAGCTTTCGGACCTTGTCATAGTCAATTTCTCCGGTATCTTCCATAATGCCGTAATGGTAAAAATTGAAATAAATACCGGATATATTGACTGGACTGCCATGCGTTAAGTGACCTCCATGATCTAAGCTCATTCCTAGAACATTATCTCCAGGATTTAGTACCGCTAGATAAACGGCCATATTTGCTGGCGCCCCCGCATGGGGTTGAACGTTGGCGTGTTCCGCTCCAAATAATTCTTTCAGGCGGCTGATAGCTAACTCTTCAGCTTTATCAACAAATTGACACCCGCCATAATACCGCCTGCCCGGATAGCCTTCAGCGTATTTGTTGGTCAAAGCGCTCCCCTGGGCTTCTAAAACCGCTTTGGAAACAAAATTTTCCGAAGCGATAAGTTCAATGCCTTTCTCCTGCCGATTATTTTCCTCTTGAATCCAGTAATATAAAGTAGGGTCCACCTCTTTTAAGTGTTCCATCGACCTTCCTCCTCTCAAAAATAATTTTTAATTGTTTGTATTTGTTCATGGCCCGTCCATGGCTTAATAAAATTATATTTTCATTCTCAATTCTAAAATAGAACCCATGCAATTTTTATACCAGATTAAACAAGTAAGCGCCTCCCTAGCTCCATAAGCGCAAGCACTTTAAATCTGGTCATCAAATTAAGTCATAAAAACAGATTCATGGATGTCAACATTATTGAGTGAGAGCACCTTGACTGCACCTTGACTAGAGTTAATCTAGTAGGACGATCAATAACGGCTGCGTGAGCTTTTTGACCAAGCACAGTGAAAGCGCTTAGGTCCAGACTGAAATCGTGAGCGTTTTTTATCTCAGCTAAGCAGTAATGAAAGGATCAGGACACCAAAGACCACAATTATCCCGGTTAAATTTGGCAGCCTCATTAAATACCAAAAGGTTTTAACATGAGATGTGATCCGGCTGAGCATTGGAAATTTATGTTTATGTATCCTTTTATGTATTATATTATGCAAGGAGCGGCTAAACCCTTCAAAGGCGAAAAAACTATTATAAATCTTTTAAGCACTCACCCCCGCAATTTTTATCTTAATGTGAGACTATGTATCATTATGAGATATTTTGATATAAGTAAATCCCCATTATTTTTCTAGCCCCATCATTTTATTCACCCTTCTTTGATGCCTCCCTCCGTCAAATTCCGACTGGATAAAAGTCAAAGCAATCTTTTTTGCCAGGCCTTCCCCAATCACCCGTTCCCCCATAGTCAGAACATTGGCATCGTTGTGGCGTCTAGCCATTTCAGCAGAATAAGAATCATTGCACAAAGCAGCTCTAATGCCAGCAATCTTATTTGCACTGATAGACATGCCAATACCTGTGCCGCAGATCAGTATGCCCATATGAATTTCCCCTCGTTTAATGCCCTTAGCCAGGCTTTTTGCGTAATCAGGGTAATCAACAGATTCAGGGGCAAAACATCCATAGTCCTCCATATAAATCTCCTGTTCCAGCAAATGAGAAAAAACAGCTTGCTTTAAGCAATAGCCCCCGTGATCACTGGCAATCCCTATTTTGAATTTTCCCTCTGATGATTCAGACGACGTTTTTTGCTGATGTTCATGCATTAAAATCCGCTCCCTTCTCACTGGGTATGGTTATACATTATATGGTAAATCTAATACTTGACGATAACGAATATAGGCTTTTATTCTTCCGCAAGTTGTCTAGATAAATAAGTGATCATTAATCCAATTAAATAATATAGCTCTTGATAGAGCTTTTGATAGTCTTTTTTATCCCCACCTATCGGGTCAGGAATTTCTATATCATTTCCTGAATAAACAGTCTCGAACGCTCCTTCCATATGATCCAGGGCGCTTTTTCCATTTTGAGTTTCTCCCCAAATTGTTTGAACGTATTCCTTTAACAGGAACACCGGCGGATATCTCCCCTCCCGTGCTTCAGCCATCATGTTTTTTACCTCTTGTTTGTGAGAATATGTCATAACCAGTATAATATCGTAATCGATTAAACGCTCTGCCTTGACCTGCTGAGACATATGGCTTTTATCATAAAATCCTTCTTGTAAAGCAATATCTTTCACATAAGGCGCAGCAGGCATACCACCAATAGCATTTATGCCTGCAGAATCTGCTTTTAATTTTTCTTCGAGTCCCTGTGCTCTCGCTTGATGATTAAAAATCCATTCTGCCATAACACTGCGACAAGTATTGCCCGTGCAAACAAATAATACTTTATACATGAGTCTTCACCTGCCCGTTAGTATTGATTATTTACAATGTCTTGCCATCAGCCGCTTTAGTTAACCTATTCATGATGGCTGCGCCAATTCCTTGTTTTGGAAAAATAGGACATAAAATAATGTCCACATTCTCGTTGTCCATTTCCCTTAAACGCTCGTACAGCCTTTGGGCAATCTGATTTAAGTTGTTACGAGATCCAAGAGATAACACAATACTGGCCTTATTTAACTTCATCCCATAATCTTTCCCGAGTTCATCAGTAATTAATAAGCCTACTTTATAACCTCTTTGGACGTAATCTTCTAAATACGCCTCCAGACGTCTTGCCAAGTCTCCCCCTTCCCCCTGAACAAGATAAAGTTCGGCATTTGGAGCATAATGACGGTATTTAACTCCCGGTGACTTGGAAACCAAGTCTTCCAAATTATAATGTGAAATTAATTTACGTTCATTATTTTCAACGTAAATTTGAAATTCTGGTAAAATATCAGATATTTCATCAGCAGTTATGCCGCCCGGCCTTAAAATTTGAAAAGGGGGTTTTGTTAAATCTATCACAGTAGATTCCAGTCCTACACCTGTGGCACCTGCATCCAAAATCATATCGACTCTCCCGAATAGATCGTAAATTACATGTTGGGCTGTAGTGGGACTAGGCTTACCAGATAAATTAGCGCTCGGTGCAGCAATTGGATATCCAGCTTCTCGTATTAGCGCAAGAGCCACCTCATGATTAGGCATCCTAACCGCTACTGTCGATAAACCACCACTGGTCTCTTCAGGAACACCTTTTTTTTTGGGGATGATCATAGTTAAAGGACCCGGCCAAAATGCTTTCGCCAACCGGTAAAAGGCGTCATTTAAATAACCATATTTTTCCACTTGCGCTATACTGCTGACATGTAAAATCAAAGGATTGTCCACGGGTCTTTTTTTTGCTTGAAATATTTTTTTAACCGCAGCAGCGCTTGTCCCATTGGCCCCCAGCCCATAAACAGTTTCGGTTGGAAACACCACTGTACCATCTTTAGCAAGAATATCAGCTGCTTCTTGAATGATTTCCCTGTCAATCTTTGCTGGATTAAGCGGTCTAATTTTTGTCATATCCTAATTAACACCCTTTAACCATGCTTTAATAAATCTGCAAAACATACACAGAAATGAATCCATTCGTTATGAGCTCCGTGAAGCTTTCAATAAAATATGATGAAAGAGCTCCTTTGATCTCCGTCGGTTATGATTGACCTTAAGTTTGGTTTTGCATATAATTTAACATAATAAATGAAAAACCAAAAGCTTTATCATCTATGATTCAATCTTTATCACCTAAATTAAATGACTTTTCTTATGCGTTTCAAATTATTCTAGGTGATTTTCAAAACCATGAAGCGGAGGTGTCCCCCTTGGAGCATGAAGAGTTGTTTAATATATTAAAACAAGTAAAAAACGGGCAGCTTTCTCCTGAAAAAGCACTTAAACAAGTAGAAATGTCTGGATTTGAAGACTTGGGATATGTGAAAATAGATCACCACAGAGCGCAAAGAACGGGATTTCCAGAAGTCGTTTTTTGTCAACAAAAAACACCTTATCAGGTAACGGAGATTTTTTCCAGACTGGTTGAAAAAAACAACCGGGTCTTGGCCACAAGAGCCAATAAAAAAATATTTGATATGATTAAAAATCATATCCCTACAGTCACTTTTAACCAAACGGCAGGTACTATCAGTTATCGAAACCACCCTTACAAAGCCGCTTCAGAAGAAAGAATAGGAAAAATTGTGATTGTAGCTGCTGGAACTTCTGATTTACCGGTGGCTGAAGAGGCCTATGAAACTGTTAAATTAATGGATTGTCCTGTAGAAAAGATTTACGATGTCGGTGTCGCTGGGATTCATAGATTGTTTGCCCATCAAAAACAAATAAAGGAGGCCAGTTGTCTTGTGGTGGTAGCAGGTATGGAAGGCGCTCTACCCAGTGTGGTGGGTGGATTGGTGCAATCACCAGTAATAGCTTGTCCCACCAGTATTGGTTACGGAGCCAGCTTCCATGGATTAAGCCCCCTTCTTACCATGTTGAATTCATGTGCACCCGGCGTCAGTGTGGTCAATATCGATAACGGTTTCGGCGCAGGCTTTCAAGCATCTCTTATTAGTCGCGCCATCCGCAATGTAAGTTGATTACTTATTATGTATAAACTCTGAGATAATAACTTGATCATAAGAGGAGGCACAAAGCAATGAAAAAAATCCTTTACCTTGACTGTTTCTCTGGAGCAGCTGGAGATATGTTTCTTGGAATGCTCGCCGACTTGGGCATAGATCTCAACCAAATAGAAACAGAACTAAAAAATCTCCCCCTGCCTGAATTTTCTATTACTGCCAAGAAAGTTCAAAAGCAAGGAATTGCTTCGACTGGCATATCAATTCAGGTCTCGGAAAAAGATGATACCCATCGCCACCTTAGTGACATTCTCAACCTGTTAGAAAATAGTGATTTTAGCCAACACAGCATAGCAAAAATCTCAAACATTTTTCATAACCTTGCCCGGGCCGAAGCTAAAATTCACGGCACCACACCTGAAAAAGTACATTTTCATGAAGTTGGGGGTTTAGATTCCATCATAGATATATTTGGCACGGTTTTAGGGTTGGAAAAATTATCTGTCGATTCAATTTATAGTTCTCCAATTCACTTAGGGCAAGGGCGGGTTCACTGTGAGCATGGCGTTATACCTGTCCCATCCCCGGCTACTCTTGAGCTTATTGCCGCCAGGAAAGCTCCGGTTTACTCTACAGGAACGCAAGCAGAACTTTGCACCCCTACTGGTGCCAGCATCATTACTACTTTGGCAGAAGAGTTTGGGCCGCCTCCAGCCATGCAAATACAATCTATCGGTTACGGTGCAGGTAGCAGCGACTTAGAACACCCAAACTTGTTAAGAGGCATCCTGGGATTTTCTGCCTCAATAAACCCTAAAAGCACAGAAGTTTCATCTCTTCAGGAAAATTATGACCAGGTTTATGCGTTAAAAGCAAACTTGGATGATATGAACCCGGAATTCTTTTCTGAATTGATGGCATCTGCATTTCAGGAAGGGGCTTTGGATGTAACCTTCACTCCCATCCAAATGAAAAAACAGCGGCCAGGCAGTCAGGTAGAAATATTGTCCCCACCGGAAAAATTAAGCACACTACAAGATTTGCTGCTGCGGCACTCTACTACTTTAGGCGTAAGAAGTACGCTTTGGAACAGAATAAAATTAGAAAAACAAAATTTGGAGCTCAAAACATCATTGGGACCTGCACTCGTAAAATTGGGGGTTAAGGACGGAAAAGTATATAACTGGTCGCCTGAATATGAAACTGCTAGAAAATTGGCAAAAGAAAATAACATACCATTAAAGGAAGTCTACAATATTATTTCATATGCCTATATGAAGAGCATGAATACAAGAAAAGAGATAGAAAAGCGATAAAAATTCTGACCCATCACTATCCAGCCGAAAAGCCTACTTTAGTTTTAAATCAGTTTTTGAGCCCTTTATTCATACTGCCTGAACGATACCCAGCTAAGTCTAAAGTAATATAATTAAAACCAAGCTCTGATAACTTCGCTACAATTTCTTGACTGTTATTTATTGCTAATTCGAACTCGCTGCAAGGAATTTCAATCCGTGCTATTTGATCGTGATATCTTAATCGAAACTGGCTAAAACCTATTGCTTGAAGTATGTCTTCTCCTTTTTCAACCAAGTGAATTTTTTCTTTTGTTAATTCTTCCCCATATGGAAATCGTGATGAAAGACAAGCCATGGCAGGTTTGTTCCAGGTAGGTAAGTTGTGTTGGCGGGATAATTCCCTAATCTCTTGTTTCGTAAACCCCAACTCTAATAATGGGCTTTTTGCCCGATATTCTTCCACTGCTTGGAGACCTGGCCGAAAATCTCCCTTATCATCGTAATTCGATCCTTCCAATACGTATTTGTAATGATAGGAGTGGGCTATATTCCAAAGCTCACGGATCAGTTCCTCCTTACAGTAATAACAACGATTGGGTGGGTTCTTTCTGAAATCTTCACGTGCTATCTCTCTAGTATAAATAATTTTATGCTTTGCTCCAATGTGTCGAGCAAGTTCCCTTGTTTTTTCCAGTTCCCGTTCAGGAATAGTTTCCGATGCAGATGTAACAGCTAAAACGTGATCACCCAAAGCCTCTTTTGCCGCATACAGCAAAAACGTACTATCTACCCCTCCAGAAAAAGCAATAACTGCGCTGTCTAATGTGCGTAAACATTCAAGGAGGTCGTTATACTTTTTATCCAACTCGCTCATTTTATTCCCCCCTCTGCCGGCGTTTGTATTTCACAAAAAATTGGCCCGCGGCAAAAGCTGTAAAGGGTATAACCAATATTAAACCCACCGAACCAGCCAGGGCCCTGATAATTTCTGTAGCAATTAAATCCATGTTAATAAGCTGCAAAAACGGCATCTCGTATAACTTGAGCAGCATCAACAGCGGGAGAGCGCTGCCCACATATGCTAAGATTAAAGTGTTAGCCATGGTTCCCATAACATCCCTGCCTACGTTTAATCCACCTTTTACCATTTGGTGGCGTGTGGCACGGGGATTCATTTCTGCCATTTCATGACAGGCAGAAGAGATGCTCATTCCAATATCCATAACCGCCCCTAGGGCACCTATGATGATCCCGGCAAACAAGATGCCCTGGGGGTCCACGGCTGTTACATCCGCAAATTGAAGCATCTGGGCTTCTTCCGTGGAAAGTCCAGTCAAGTGAGCCTGGCCGCCCGCTACCAGGGCCAGTATCCCAGCAAAAATCACGCCGCCAACTGTTCCAATAATTGCCACCAATGTCTTTTTACCAAGCCCACCTATAACAGCTAGAGTCACGATTGCAATAAAAGCACTGACCAAAATTCCCAAAATTAAAGGATTATATCCTCTCAACGTTAAAGGCAGTAAAACCTGGACAATCATAAAAATTGTAAAAATCAAAGTTAAGATGGTCTTTAATCCCGTAGTTCCACCAACAAGCACCATTAAAATAAGAAAAACCGCTAGAGCATAGTATATGTACCTGTCTCTAGCTATGTCATGAATGTGTATCTCTCCCAACTCACCATTATGGGATTGAGCCGTCAAGATTATCTCTTGTCCCTCTTCTACCTCAACATCAAACTGCTCTTGGCCAGTGATGATATTTTCTATTTCTATGAGCTCCCCTTCAAGCGGTCCAGAAGTGACCTCAATTTCTACCATTTGTGTGGCAGAAAAAAACTCTTGGTATTCCTCTTCTAAATCGGTAGCTTCAACGGAAACAGCGCGTCCCCTAAAAAATTCTGTTTCTTCAGCAGGGAACTCTTTGTCTGGTGCATCCGGGTAAATATCTTTTCCCTCCACGGGCTTTTCATCTGAAACCGCAGCTTTTTTGGTTTCATCAAAAATCTTATGAATTTCTGCAGAGTAAACAGGTCCACTTATAAATAAAATAACCGTTATGAACAGTAAAGCCAATAATAAATAATGAACCCATACATTAGCTCTGCTAAAAACCATAATAAATCCCCCAATAATAACATAAATAATATCATCACAAATAGCTGCATCAGCATGATCAAACTTTATTTGGTGCTTTTATTACGGCATTTACTGCAATACCCATAAAACTGGAGCCTATGATCGTAAATTTCGAAATCGTGTTCATCTGAAATATTTTTTTCCAATTTTGACAAAAGATCATCCTTTACTTCAATAATCTCGTGGCATCCCAGGCAAACCAAGTGATGGTGATGATGCCCAGCGCCCCGTTGGGAAAGTTCAAACCTGCTTCTGCCATCACCAAAATTCATCCGGTGAATAATCCCAAGTTCTTCAAGCACATCTAGGGTTCTGTACACAGTAGCAAAGCCAATATCACTGTTTTTTTCCTGAGCCATTCTTAAAACTTCTTCCGCGCTGAGATGTCGATCTCTGTTTTCAAAAAAAACTTCAAGCACAGCTTTCCTTTGTGGGGTAAGCTTGTAACCTCGAAATCGGGCTTCCAGCTCCTCCAGGTTGGGTTTATCTGGCATCATATCACCACCTGAAAAAATATAATACCCTTTTACTCTTATTAATCATATCCTAGCACAGTTTCAGCAATGTTCGTAGAGTGGTCTCCAATACGTTCAAAATTGCTAAGCATATCAAGATAAACAACGCCTGAAGATGGATGACATCTTTTTTCATTCAGTCGCATCATATGATGCTTGCGAAGAATTTTTTCCATTTCATCAATTACATCGTCATACTCTACCACTTCTTGGGCTTTATCTAAGTCTTCCTGTTCAAAAGCCTCGATTGTTTTTGCATACATGCCGGACACTTTTTCATGAAAATCCATCAATTCTTTAATCGCCGTATCACTAAAGGGCAGATTATCTTCAATAATGGTCTTTGTTAGATCTGTCAGGTTTTCACTGTGGTCGCCTACCCTCTCAATATCGTTTATGGCATTCATCATTGCTGTCACCTGACGGCTTTGGTTGGTAGTCAATGAACTATATGAAACTGTAGATATATACCCGGAAATTTCTTTCTCCAACTGATCAACCACGTTTTCCTTTTGCTCCACCAACTGCATTTTGCGAAAGTCTTTATTTAAAAAAGCATCAAAAGCATCATCTATCATTTCTTGGGCAATTTTACCCATTCTGATGACTTCCTGTCGGGCATTGGAAATGGCAATACTAGGGGTGCTTAAAACGCGTTCATCCAGATACTTACTTCCTTGTTCTATTTGCACATCTTCCCCTGGGACAATCCAGATTACCAACCTAGTAAAATGAGCAGTGAAGGGGAGGAAAATAAGCGCCATCCCCACATTAAAAATCGTATGGGCATTGGCCACTTGGCGAGGAATGGTCTCTGCAGTCATTAGAATAAGATTGGAAAATGGCTCTAAAACAATCAAAATTAAAACTGTGCCAATAAAGTTAAAAAGCACATGGGCCACCGCCGTCCGCCTGGCCGCAACGTTTGTACCTACACTTGCAATCACAGCGGTGACACTTGTGCCAATATTCGTACCCAAAATTAAAGCAATGCCAGATTCAAAAGGCAAAAGATCTTGAAGGGTGAGTGCAATGATAACACCTGTAGCTGCACTGCTGCTTTGTACCATAATCGTAAAAATTGCCCCGGCAAGTATCCCTAAAACAGGAATCTCGCCAAATCGTTTCAACATTTCTATGAAAGCGGGTTGATCTCTCAAAGGCTCTAGAGAATCACTCATCAAGGTCATACCGAGAAACAATATCCCAAAACCCAGTATGGACCTGCCTACATACTTTCTAATCCTTCTTTTGGCAAAAGAATTTAGAGCTACACCCACCGCTATAGCAGGTAACGCTACAGCGCCGATATCAAAAGATACAATCTGGGCTGTGACTGTTGTACCAATGTTGGCGCCAAATATTGTCCCCACTGCCTGGCCCAAATTAATCAAACCGGCATTAACAAAGCTAACAACCATCACTGTACTGGTGCTGCTGCTTTGCACCAGGACTGTCAATATTATCCCGGTTATCGTAGCGACAACAGGGGTCTTTGTTAATATGTCCAATATATTCCTGAGCTTATCTCCTGCAGCTTTTTGAAGCCCTTCGGACATAATCTGCATCCCGTATATAAAAAGGCCAAGTCCCCCAAGGGCTCCAACCAATACTTCTATAAGCAATGAAAGTACCCCCTGCATGCTTTAGTTGTGGTGCAGGGCTTTTATTTAGCCGCGTGTGCCTTTTAAGCCCGCTGTTTGTATTGCTAGGTTATTGATTTTGCAACTGCCTGCCCTGTCATTATATTTTATCTTTTATCCTTTGACAATATAACCATAAGAAATAAATATAATTGCAAATATCAATTCATCTTTCCCGAAAAATCTTCAAATACTAAAACCGCGCGTTCCTTTCCACCTAAATCTCTACTTATTTTCGTCACGTATCCCCTCATTGAAAATATATTTGAGACCCTCCTCGCTTGGCCGTCCCCGACTTCCATGATGAGCAATCCATTTCTTTCCATATAATATTTGAACTCCCTGGCAATGCGTCGGTAAAAAGATAACCCATCGGGAAAAGCAAGTAATGCTTCAGCCGGTTCGTTTTGCACTTCTTTGGATAGCTGACCGTACTCTTCCGGCTTTACATAAGGAGGGTTAACAGTAATCAAATGAAATTTTTGATCTGTGTGAAACCAATCCAGGTTCTGAAATAAATCACTCAAACCAATTTGACAATAACGAGCCAACTCTAACCTTATAGCATTTTCTTGTGCTTGTTGTAGAGCAGGTTCAGAAATATCTGTCAAGGTAACAAAAACCTCTTGGGTTACTTCTTTGATGCCATAATAAGCCAGTGACAACCCGACTGCTCCCGAGCCGGTGCACAGATCTGCTATTTTAACGGGTTTTTCCAGCTTATCCCTGTTTGATTTTAGCCAATGTAAGCCTTCTTCCACCAGCAATTCTGTTTCAGGTCTGGGAATAAAAACATCCCGGTTAATTGAAAAATTGAGCCCCATAAATTCTCTTCCATGGGTAAGGTGGGCAAACGCTATGCCTTGAGCACGTTCTTTGATCAGCCTTTGGTAGCACACAAGCGTTTCTGGACTTAAGTTTTTATCAAGATGCGCTAATAAATAACTCCTATCCATCTGCATGACATGAGACAAAATAAAATCCAATTCTTTTATGGGATCATTTATATTCGAAGCTTTAAGATAAGAAAAGGCCCATTCTCGGGCCTCTTTTATAGTTTTTATTTGAGCCTCGCTCATTGATTGTTGGCCATTAAATTCATAAGTTTGCATTGCCTAAATTCACCACCACACAAGTATGACGTTATTTATCTATAAACATACAAATTACTTAATATTTGAAGTCCTGCATACCTCTACCCTGCTTATACTTTTTTAGACATCACGTATAAATTAAGCTCCCAGTTCTTTCACTAATTTGGCTTGAACGGTGGCTATCAATGTATCAATCAGTTCGTCGATTTCCCCATCCAAAATCTGCTCCAATTGATGTAACGTTAAGTTTATCCTGTGATCACTCACTCTTCCCTGGGGAAAATTATACGTGCGGATTCTTTCACTTCTGTCACCAGAACCTACCTGATTTTTCCTGGCTTCTGCTTCTTTTTGACGCTGTTCTTCCAAATACTTGTCATATAATCTGGCACGCAAAACTTTCATGGCTTTTTCTCTATTTTTATGCTGAGATTTTTCGTCCTGGCAGCTGACCACAATACCCGTAGGCTCATGGGTGATTCTAACCGCCGATTGGGTGGTGTTCACACTTTGACCCCCAGGCCCCGTGGAACAAAAGGTATCAATCTTAAGCTCATTGGGATCGACTTCCACTTCTACATCTTCTGCTTCAGGTAGTACTGCCACAGTGGCAGTAGATGTATGAATTCGGCCAGAAGATTCTGTGGTCGGGACTCGCTGCACCCTGTGAACTCCGCTTTCAAATTTCAGCCGAGAATATGCATTTTTCCCCTCTATCATAAAGATGATCTCTTTAAACCCTCCCATGTCTTTCTCATGGCTATCGATTATTTCTACTTTCCAATTTTTTCTTTCTGCGTACCGGGTATACATGCGATATAAGTCTCCGGCAAAAAGGGCTGCTTCCTCACCGCCTGCGCCCGCACGAATCTCAACAATGACATTTTTTTCATCATTCTTATCGGTAGGGATTAGCTGCAGCTTGAGTGATTCATACAGCTCAGCTTGCTTGGCTTCCAAGCGAGAAACTTCCTCCTTTAGAAATTCATTCATGTCTTCGTCTTTTTCCTGGGCTAACATATCCTTGGCATCTTCCAATTCCCCACTGACTTCTTTGTATTCTCGATAAGTTTTCACAATATCCGCTAAAGAAGCGTGTTCCTTAGAATAATTTTTTATTTTTTCAGGGTCATTGGCAATTTCAGGATCAGACATAAGTTTTTCTAGTTCTTGATAGCGTTCTTCCAACCCTTCTAATTTTTCAATCATGGTGTCACCTCTTTCTTCCCAAAATCCGACTTTAAATTTTTTAAAGCAGTTATTGCTACTTCTACTTGATCTAAATCCGGCTCCCGAGTCGTAAATTTCTGCAAAAACAACCCTGGCAGTGATATTAGCCTGGTAAGTCTATTGTGATACTTGCCCGCTAATCTAATCAGCTCATAAGACAACCCAGCTACTAGGGGCAAAATAGCCAACCGTATAGCAAATCTAGCTATTAAGTTGGGCCAACCAAAGAAAGAAAAAAGTATAATACTTGTAAGCATAACAATCAAAAGAAAGCTGGTACCACACCTGGGATGTAAAGTGGTATATTTTTGCGCATTTTCAGCGCTCAATTCGTCACCTGCCTCATAGCAATGAATTGCCTTGTGCTCTGCCCCGTGATATTGAAATACCCTTTGAATATCTTTCATCCTAGCAATAAGCAAAACATAGCTCAAAAAGATTCCTATCCGGATGATGCCCTCTCCCAGGTTAATAACGAAGGGAATTTCTAAAGATCCTCTCATCATCCCCATGAGAAAAGTAGGCAGGAGGAAAAATAATCCAATACCAAATGCCAGGGAAAGCAATACTGTGAAAAAAATCTGGGTGTTTGTAAGTTCTTGTTCTTCTTCTTCATCTAATACTTCATTGGCCGAGTATGTCAAAGTCTTTATCCCTAAAATCAAAGATTCAAAAAAGGCAACTATGCCTCTTAGTATTGGCAGCTTAAATAGTGGGAACCTCTCTCCTAAAGACATGATCTGTTGGCACTTGATAGATATATCTTCTTCAGAGCGTCTAACAGCCACTGAGAGTTTTTCTCTAGAGCGCATCATTACACCTTCAATAACTGCTTG
>CAZARY010000020.1:0-17128 GCA_964487675.1 uncultured Clostridia bacterium
GTTTACAGGTGCAAATAAGCGCTAATAGAGAATTGCGTAAAAGGGGAGGGTTAAAGTTGTTTTCAGAATACTCACCCTTTATTTTATGGACGAAATCCTCTCTGTTCGCAGAGAGGTTTTTTAATGGTAAAGTGGAAGAAAGAGACAAAAGCTGTTTTCTGAAAAGCACTGTGAGGTTTTTTGGTAGTTGGAGATCCAAATTATTTTATCGAAAGGAGCCTCAGTGATGAATACAAAAATGTTCCAATCTCTAACATGGACGATAAAAAAAGGAGTTTCAAGAGATAGACTTTCTGAAACTTCTGGGAACAGCCCAGAAAGCAAAGCGCTTATAAACAGTAGATCTGAAACAAGTGGTTGGGGCCTAACCATGGGCGCTGGCCTACTGCTGCTTTTTAGTGTTCTGATTTTTTCAGCCTGTTCCCCAGAAGCAGATGAAAAAAAAGAGGAGGAAGGCGAAAAAGAACCGAAAGAGGAGCTTGTTGTTGTTCAGGACCATATGGGGGAAGAAATTAAATTTGAAACCCACCCTGAGCACGTGGTTTCTATGATGCCCAATCTGACAGAAACACTTTATGCCCTGGATTTGGATGAGAGTGTGGTGGGCGTGTCAAACCTTTGTGATTATCCGGAAAAAGTTGAAGAACAACCCCGGGTAGGAGATGCTTTTAGTGTAAATATCGAAAAAATTGCCACTCTGGAGCCAGATGTGGTGCTCATGGGTGTGGGCGATATAATGGCCGATGTCAGGGAACAACTAGAAGAAATGGCTATACAATCTGTAGCTTTTAGCCCGCAAGATATAGATGAGATCCAAGAGATGATTTTAACCATGGGGGAAATTTTTGATCGGGAAGCAGCGGCAGAATCCATCATTACAGAAATGGATGAACAAAGGGAAAAACTGAAAACGCAAGTTTCCCAATTAGATGATAAACCGTCAGTTTTTGTCCTATTAGATACTGAAAGCTTGTATACGGTGGGTGAAGGGGAGTTCATGCATGAAGTTATTCAGGTGGCTGGTGGAAAGAATGTGGCGGCAGAAGCGGGTACCGGGTATTTCGAAATGAGCCAGGAAAAGCTGTTGGAACTGGATCCCGAAGTTATCATTACCACATTTGCGGATACATCCTTAGAAGAGAAAGGCGCCTTGGAAAATTTGACCGCAGTACAAGAAGGGAACTTGTACACGGTGGATGGCAATTTGTTAAGTCGTCCGGGTCCCCGGATCATGGAAGGGGCTTGGGAACTTCATGATTTGATTCATGAATAAAAGCCTTTGTATGTCTTTTAAAAAATAATTTGGCTATTAAGTTAAATCAAGGGAAGCAGATTAAATGTGTGCTGCAATGCTTGAGCGAATATTTCTTTGCTCAAGATCATACCAGCGGACCGATTTTGGAAAAGCTGCGTTCACTGTCTGACCGAACGCAGTGAGGGAGTTTTGACGCACCCCAAAATCGAGAGCTTGGTTGCAGCCAGCTCAGCAAAGCCATGAGCGAAGGTATTGTAACACCAAATACGGAATTTATCCTGATTTCACTTGATAGCCATTAAAAATAAAAAAACCAAGAAACCGTGACTAAAAAAATTAGTCAATTTTTGATTCTGGTTATTTTACGGGGTGATGATCCTGGTGATAAATCACTGGAAAGTTTTGTACTTTGCCATATTTTTCTTTTTAGTGTTGGGGACATTTGGCCTGGTGACAGCCATCGGCGTGGCGGATATATCTTTTAGAGAAACTTATGGGATTATTGGCTCTCGGCTTCCACTTGTGTCAAATTATACGCCATCAGACTGGCCTTCCGGACACGAGAGCATTATCTTAAATTTGCGCTTGCCCAGGACTTTACTCAGTATGATGGTTGGGGCGGCTTTGGCTATGGCGGGGACCACGTACCAGGGCCTGTTGAGAAACCCTTTAGCCGATCCTTTTACCATAGGTGTATCCAGTGGCGCTGCTGTGGGTGCCAGCCTATTTTTCCTGCTTGGGAACGGGCATGTTTTAAACTGGGGAGATATGGGATTTTTACTGGAGGCGCTCGGTCTTCCTGGATTAAGCTTTACCGGTGGTTTATTAGCCCTCCTTTTGGTTTACAGCCTGGCCCGGGTAGGCGGGAGGGTCCCTCCGGTGACTTTGCTTTTAGCCGGCGTGGTGGTCAGCTCTTTTCTCTCAGCCACGATATCATTAATGATGATTATGGCCGGGGAAAGCATGCAGGGCATCTACTTTTGGATTTCCGGAGGGTTTAACCTGGCCAGTTGGCGGCATGTAACTATTTTGCTCCCTTATCTAATTTTGCCTAGTTTGCTCACCTACTTTTTTGCCCGAGACTTGAACATCATCCTTTTGGGGGAGGAATCAGCCACTTATTTGGGGATTCCAGTGGAAAAGGTCAAGAAAATTCTGCTGGTTACAGCCTCTTTGCTGACAGCAGCGTGCGTATCTGTGAGCGGTATGATTGGATTTATTGGTTTGATTGTTCCGCATGCAGCCAGGATGGTACTAGGGCCTGACCACCGTATCCTCCTTCCAGCCTCAATGCTGCTGGGCAGCATTACTTTGGCCTGGATGGACGTAGCTGCCAGAACTGTGATGAGTCCAGCGGAGATACCGGTGGGGATTGTTACGGCTTTTGTAGGGGCACCGTTTTTTTTGATTTTACTGCGTCAAAAACGAGGCGAATTTAATTTTTAACCACCGCTGGAAACTCTGAACGCGTGCTTTATACTTGCAAATGTGCCTATACATAGAATGGAATGGGAGTGTGGAAAGTGGCTGTGAATATTCAGGTTAAAAATATTTCCTTTAGCTATCCAGCGGCACCCGTTTTTAGAGATCTGTCATTTCAAGTGCAGCCGGGAGATTTTTTGGGCATTGTGGGTCCGAACGGTTCAGGGAAAAGCACTTTGTTGAAAAACTTGACCACGTATCTGACCCCGTATGAAGGGGTGATATACTTGGATGGGGAACGCTTGTCTAATTATCCGCTGTCAAAATTGGCGCGAAAGCAAGCAGTGGTTTCCCAAGAAAACCCGGTGAATTTTAATTTTTCTGTGTTTGATCTGGTGGCTATGGGACGCGCGCCATACCAGGGAAGATTCTCCAAGCTTTCATCGGCGGATTTGGAGACCATTCGGATGGTGATGGAAGACACCAATTGCTGGCACCTGCGTCAGCGCAAATTGTTTCAATTGTCCGGGGGGGAAAGACAAAGGGTGATTCTGGCCAGAGCCTTAGCTCAAACGCCAGAAGTACTGCTTTTGGATGAACCAACAACTTTTTTGGATGTGGGCTATCAAAAAGAATTTATGGACTTAGTTGCCCGTTTAAACCGTGAAAAAAATTTGACCGTGATAGTGGTTTTGCATGATTTGAACTTGGCTTCCGAATACTGCTGCGATTTGCTCCTTTTGGAAGCAGGGGCAATTGCTGACCTGGGCCCGCCGGAAAAAGTATTAACAGCTGCCAATTTACAGCGCGTTTATAAAACCGACTTGAAAGTAATCGAAAACCCTATTACAGGGACTCCCTTGGTGGTGTTGTATCCTGGCCAAGGGTATGGCTTGGAATATGCTTCGGACGAGAGGTCTGGGGTTTTGGGAAAGGGAACAGAGGGGGTGGATGTCCCGGGAGATGAAAATCAAGTCTTGCATAGGGCACCCCAACATCAAACAGGTCTTCAGGGTGTTAAAATCCATATTATTGGTGGAGGCGGCCATGCCACGCCTCTTATGCAGGGATTGTTTCGTTACGGGGCCCAGTTAACTTTGGGGGTGGTCAATCTGGGGGATTCGGATCATAAAACGGCAGTAGAAATGGGTGCCTTTTCCATTGTCTGCCAGCCTTTTTCTCCTATCGATGATGAAAGCCTAAAAAGAGCGAAAAATATAATTCAGGAGGTAGATGCAGTGGTTCTGGCGCCGGTACCATTTGGTCGGGGAAACTTAAATAATCTGGAGCTTTTGGAAATGGCAGCCGCTGTGGAAAAACCCGTCATTTTGTACAAGGTCACCCCAAAAACCCTGAGCGATTACATTGAGGGGTGGGCAAAAGATCGATTAAAAGCATTAGAAAGCGCTGCAGCGCCCCAAGGAAAGCTGCTGCTGGCAGATTCAATAGATCAAATTGCCGAATGGCTTTTAAGGGATCAAACTTAAAACGCACTGTATGGCATCAAATACGATCCTGTAAATCAATTTACGAAAAAACAAGCGAAAAACCCACTGCTTTAACTTTGAACGTATTTTAGATAGAAAGATCTTTGTGGCTTGTGCCGCAGTTAAATTAGGCGGACAGACAAGCAGATGTGACCATATGAATCCTGGGATAAAAGCAAAGCGGGAAGGAGTATTATAGATGTTAATAGTGGATGTGGCCCAGGTAATCCTAAATAACGTCTTTTTGTACTTTTTGGGTTTAATAGGTTGGTGGCTCGGGAAAATAATTCACCTTCCGGCCCCGTTTGTTTTAGGGAGCGTATTTTTAATTGGCGGGCTTAGAATTATAGGGGTTGACCTGCCCGATGTTCATGTGGGTGTTATTATTGCAGTTCAAATTAGTTTGGGTGTGATGGTAGGCGCCCAGTTTGATCGTGAATCTTTTAGTGCCCTGCGTCTGTATATTAAACCAGCCTTTCTAGTGGCTGTTTGGGCTGTAAGTGTCACCTTTTTATTTGGGTTTATTATTTCTGTGATCACCCCTTTAGATACCATTACTGCTGTTTTGGGCTCCAGTATAGGGGGGCTTGCGGAAATGACGGTACTTGCTTACGATACCGGTGCGGACTCTGTGACCGTTGTGCTTTTTCACTTGGTTAGAGTTCTGGCCACCATGTTTTTGATTCCTTTCCTGGTTCAGACTGTTATCAAACCTGCTGCTTTAACTGACGGCGAAGTTCAATGTGATCATGCAAGGAACGACATTAAAGACAATACCGAAACTGAATCTGAAAAAGCGCCGGAACAAAGAAAGGTTATTGGGCAAAGCGTTGGGAGAGGCGCCGTCTTCAAAGAAAAGAAAATGAAACTGTCTATTTCGCACCTAGTGGTCACTCTAGCCCTGGCAGGTGGTTTTGGCGGTTTATTGATGTATTTGGGTGTCCCCGCCGGCGGCCTAGTGGGGAGCCTTTTATTTGTAATGGTTGCTTCTTATTATGAACTGCCCATTCAGGTACCGCCATCTCGCACATTGGATTATTTTCTTGTGGGGATCGGATTAATGGTCAGCAGTGAAATTGAACCGGAAACCATCCGGCTCATTTTCACGGCAGAAATAGGCCTGGCCTTGGTGTTATCTCTGGTGCTTACTTTCAGCTCCGCTTTGCTCATGACCCATATTGTTTATAAGATAACCGGGTGGGATTATTTAGAATGTTTTTTAGCCTGTGCCCCGGCGGGATTCACAGTCATGATCGCTTACGCCATTGCTGAAGGATACGACCCTATTCCTGTATCATTACTGCAGCTTTCCAGATTGGTTACTTTAAAACTAGCCATACCATTTATTTTTATGATATTCTATTATTAAATAGCTATTGAATACGTGCACAGATATTTTACGGGTGGTGTGTTTTATGCAAGTGGATAAGAGCGGTACTGCGAAAAAGTTGTTAGCAGCCTTAGTTGGTGTTGTGCTTCTCATGTTTGTATTTTTTTCTAATTTTGCCTTGGTTGTTTTTGATAATTCTCATTATCAGGAACAGTTTGAAACTCTCAACAGGGTGGAAGCGACGGGCATGGAAGAAGAAGAACTGATGCGGGTAACAGAAGAAATTTTGGACTATTTAATGCTGCAGCGAGATGATGTGAACCTGGAAGCGGAAATCCAGGGAGAGCAAGTGCAGCTTTTTACAGAGCGTGAAATAATCCATATGGAAGATGTGCGGGAGCTGTTCAAAAGCGGCTACATATTATTGACAACGGTGATTATTATCTTGATGGCCCTCCTATATTTGGGCGCAAGTTACTTAAACTTTAGATTTCAAAATTTTAATCGTCTTACAGGCCTTCTTTACTTGCTGCGCTGGGGAGCTTTGGTTAGCCTGGGTATTACGGTTTTGATAGGCGGGATTTTCTTTGCTGGTTTCAATTTTTGGTATACCCAGCTTCATGTTTGGTTTTTTGATAATGTTTACTGGATCCTTGATCCGGAAATTCATAACTTGATCAATATCTATCCTGTAGAATTTTTTTATAACACCCTGGTGCGCATCAGCCTGCGGACTTTAGGCCACCTGGCGCTTGTATTCGTAATCACTTTAACCTTTTCTAAAGTTTCTCTGCCGGGGTCGAAAAAAGGAAAGCATAAAGCAGGTGCTTAAAAAGACAGGATTTTCTTAGTTATTCTATCCCTCAGCATTTTTTTTATCCCCCAGCATTTGAATAAAGGCCAACACCTCTGCTACTGTCTTATACAATTCCTCGGGAATTTCCTGATAAAGATTTAGGCGGGAAAGCACTCTGGCCAAATCCGGATCATGATAGACAAATACTCCTTCTGATTCTGCAATATTTATTATCTTTTCCGCCAGGTACCCTTCCCCTGAGGCAACTAATTGTGGCGCATTATTTTTTGTCGGATCATATTTTAGTGCTGTGGCTCTTTTAAGCCGTTTAGGCTGGCGCTGTTTGTTAGCTTTCATTTTTTATCCTCCTTTGTTTTGAGACCCTGTGTCTAGGCTTTTAAACTCTGGTATCCAGGCTTCCTTTCGGGGTTAGCGGTGTTCGAGCTATCCTGGTTTGTATCCGTTTGTCTTCTATATTGGCCTGGCGATTTTCAAGCCGAGCTATGGTTAAGCCGGAATATTTCAAACGTTGGCGGAGAAACTCTTCATGCTCCGAAAGGATAGCCGCTGTGCCTTGATGATGAGATATAAATTGAAGGGAAAGCACATTTTCTCTCAGATGCATCCTGACAACCAACGGCCCGAGATTTTCTGGATTCAAACTGATACCCAGCGTAAATCCTTCGTCCATTGTCCTTTCTTGAAAATAGCCTTTGTTCCTACCGTCCCGGCTTAACTTAGATAGATAAAATTCGCCAGGAACGCTTGATTGCCCCATTTCTAACCAGAAAAACCCCCAGAGAGAGGCAGGAGATAATGAAGAGGCGTCTTGATGATGTTTTACAGCATTTATCGCCCTGCCCAATCCCAAAAGGTCTAAAAGCCCAGGTTGAGTATTTTTATTTGATGAAGTTCCTGCCTTTCTTGATAAAGATTCATTTTCATTGAAATATTGCCTGCCAAGCCAAGAGGGTTCTCCAGTTTTCGTACTTTGTCCACCCGGTGCAAAGAACATTTTAAACAACTGCTGGAGTGTAGCGCGCACCACACTGGTATCGATTGAAGCAGGGTTCTCTGGATTGGCAGCGTGCGGCTCTGGCACGAGGAAAATTTCGCCCCAGGGATCGTTGGCAAGATCTATTTGCTGGCCCACTTCTAACAGCCGGGCGGCCATTTGAATGGTATCCTGGTTAACGGGCAGGCGATGCAAAAAAAGAAAAACAATTTCTTGAAGAAATTCAGTCGTAAATGGGCCTTGCCCTGCTATTCCAGGGCCCATTTCTTGGGAAAAAGCAGCGTCGGGCAAATGGCTGAAGTGCTCTACATGGCTCCTGAAATAACTGGCCAAATCATTGACGAGTTTGGGCGTGGGGGTCTTATCCATAGCCAAGATCGTGCGAACGATATCCTTGTTAAGCGCCGTATGATCTACACTATTTTGGTATTTTTGCATAAACTGATTCGTTTTTTGTCGTAATTCTATTTCCTCGGGGGATTCCAGGAGCTTAAGATAGGTTTGGCCATCTTGTTCGACGTGTACCTGCCCTTTAATCCAAGTACCTGATTTTAATGGCACTTCGGATTTTACTTGAAAGACATGGTTATTCACGTTTAAGATTACCTGGTCGGCCTGGGATTTGACCACCTGGGCTTTCACCATGGTCCCGGGTTTAAAGATGGATTTTATCTTATCGGTTAACTCTGCCAGCTTGATTTGCTGCTGTTGGTTTGCGGGCCTAGGGTTGAAGATCTGTACCATTTTTATTCCCCCTGCTTTTTCTATATGTATTCTGTTTAAATCGGTGAATTCCTGTTGAAATTTGTCCAGCGGCTGAAATATTTCCACATATAAAGCAGTGGGCGTTCTCTTTATGTTGTTGTAAAATTATTTGATTATTTGGCAGTCCGGGTGTACTGGATAGGCGGGGTTGTAAAGCAGTTCATTGGTATTCGGGAATTAAATTTGTCCCAAATTTGTTTATGATTTTCCAGATAAATAAAAGGAAAATATAAAGTTTTATCGAATTTCTTAGTAAAATGTGATAGCTTTCTCATGCTATTCTATCTTGGCTCTACCCAATTTTGCTGCTGGCATGTTTATACAATCCATCAACGAACCGGTGGAGCGCATGTTTTTGGTAGACAAAGAATATGCATGTTTCCAATTGGATTGTTTGTTTTTTTAATCTTTTGAAATTTTGGATAAAGAGGAGGATGAACCCATGTCAATGCTTTTTTCACCTATTAAAGTAAAGCATTATGAATTTCAAAATCGGATTGTGATGCCTCCCATGGCCAGCGAAAAGGCGACTGAAGCAGGGGCAGTGACGGATAAAACCATAGCGTATTATGTGGAAAGAGCCCAGGAAAAGCTGGGGGCGGTTATTGTGGAACACAATTTTATATCAGAAAACGGCCGTTTCAGCCGTAGACAGCTTTCAGTGGCGGACAATGGAAAAATTCCTGGCCTGGCGAAACTGGCTAATCAGATAAAAGCCTATGGGGCGGTGGCCATTCTACAAATTAGCCATGCAGGGGCTTTAGCACTTAATTGGGAAACGGAAAGTCCATTTTCGCCTTCTGGCATACCTACGCCGCGTAAGAAAGATATTCACCCCAGGGTCATGAGCTATGGAGACATTGCCCAAGTGAAAGCGGACTTTATTAAAGCGGCTGAAAGGGCTGTGGAATCCGGTTTTGACGGCGTTGAAATCCACGGCGCTCACGGGTATCTGTTGAACCAGTTTAACTCTCCTGTGACAAATGTAAGACAGGACCAATATGGAGGTTCCAGGGAAAAACGGGCGCGGCTTTCGTTAGAAGTCGCGGAAGCGGTGAAAACAGTATTAAAAGATCGATTGCTCCTGTTCAGGTTAGGCGCAGTGGACCAGTATGAAGGTGGTTTAACGACTCCTGATGCTGTTTGGATTGCGCGGGAATTGTCCCGGAAAGGCGTTGACATTATGGATATATCCGGTGGTCTAGGGGGGTACAAAGCCACCAAGAACTCAGAAGGTCACTTTGTGCCCGTAGCAGCAGAAATAAAGCAAAATTTGACCATTCCGGTTATTGTCACCGGGGGCATTACGTCGGCAAATTATGCGGAAAAAGTGGTGGCGGAGAAGGGCCTGGATTTTGTTGGGATTGGCAGGGCTCTACTTTCTCGCCCGGATTGGCCCAGCTTGGCAAGAGAAAAATTGTTGGGTCCACAGTTGGGTCAGTAATGGGCTGAACAATCATTTTACATTTATTTAATAAAATGGTTATCAAGTTAAATCAGAATAATAGCCGTATTGGGTGCCGCAATGCTTTCGCTCATGACTTTGCTGAACTGGCGGTCCCACGTTCCCGATTTTGGGCTGCGTTAAAACGCCCTCACTGCGTTCGGTCAAACAGTTAACGCAGCTTTTCCAAAATCGGTCCGCTGGTATAATCTAGAGCAAAGAAGTATTCGCTCAAGCATCGCAGCGCACACACAATTTGATCCCTTTAGCTGGATAATCAGATTTAATAAATTGATCCAATGAGATAGATAAATGCTCTTTCTTTACGAAAAAATAAGCAGAAAGCTCACTGCTTTAGCTGTGGAGTATGTCAATGAAAACACGGATTCGAATCGCGGATTCGAATCAAGGTTCTCCTGAGTTGTGGCTGGTCTAAGCACAGATGCTTTTAGAAGGCGGCCTCTTGTTGTATAATTAACCTAAGTGTAGGGGCACTGGCGACAGGGTGCTCTTGTATTCATAAGTATATTCAGCTTTCGGAGGGGTTTTTTTGCGCATTTATATGGACAACAGTGCCACGACCAGGGTAGACGAAGAGGTTGCGGGGTTGGTGTATAAAGTGATGACAGAAGAATATGGAAATCCCAGTTCTCTACATCACTATGGCGTAACGGCAGAAAACTACCTGGAAAAAGTGCGGGAATTTTTGCTCCACGCCCTGGGCGATCGCTGGGGTGAAATAATTTTTACCTCAGGGGGGACGGAAGGGAACAATCTAGCCATTCGAGGAGCTGCCTATCGAAACATTCGGAAAGGACAACATATAATAACCGGAGGGATAGAACATCCTTCGGTCTTGGAGGTTTTTAGAGCGCTCGAACGGGAAGGATTTCAAGTGACCTATCTTCCGGTGAACGCCAGTGGTGAGGTAGATCTGGAAGAACTTAAGCAGAGCTTGACCGATGAAACCACCCTGGTTAGTGTGCAAACGATCAACAATGAAGTGGGAACCATCCAGCCAATTCAAGAAATCGGTGCTCTCATATATAACTATAATGCTAAAAATAACGGGAAAATACTATTTCATACCGATGCCGTCCAGGCAGTGGGGAAAATTAATATTGATGTGAAAAAATGCTGTATGGATTTACTCACCTTGAGCGGGCATAAATTCCAAGCACCGAAAGGGATAGGTGCGCTGTATATGTCCCAGGGAACCCTGATTACTCCATTAATGTTTGGTGGTGGACAGGAGAACGGCCTTCGACCGGGAACGGAAAATGTCCCCGGGATATTAGGGCTGGGAAAGGCGCTGGAAAAAACTATGAATCGAGCAAAGGATTGGGAAGCCGTAAAATGGCTTAAAACCAGGTTGGTTGCGCAGTTGAAAGAAGCTCTTGGCGATGCCCTCATGGTATTGGGGCCGCCCCCACAGGATGGTGCCCCCCATATATTGTACCTGGGTTTTCGCGGCGTCCAAGGAGAAGTAATGATTCATGCCCTGGAACAGAGGGGACTTTATGTGTCTACCGGGTCGGCTTGCCGTTCTAATAAAGACCAGGAGGAAAGCCCGGTGCTTCATACAATGGAGGCGCCCCCTGACTTTCTTCGCGGTGCTGTCCGGTTAAGCTTCAATCTGGACCACGAACAGGCGGCATTTGATTACGCCGGTAAACAGCTTATTTCTGCCTATCATGAGGTATCAAAGTACAGCTAGTCAATATAACAATGGAAGCCATGCTAGATGAGGAGGGATATAATGGAAAAGATGCTGCTGGTGCGATATGGGGAGATTGGTTTAAAAGGAAAAAATCGCTACCAGTTTGAAAGGAAACTGGTCAAAAATATGAAATCCGTTTTAAAAGGTCAGCCGGTGAATGAGATCCAGATTTATCATGGGCGCTATTTTGTTACCGTCCAGGGGGATGACAGCGACTTTCAAGAGGTCCAAAAACGCTTAACCAAGGTTTTTGGCATAGTTTCCGTTAGCCCGGTGTTAAAAGTGCCAACCAATATGGAGGATATCCGCGCGGCGGCCATTCAAGTTTTCAAAGCGGAGCTCTGCCGACAGGGTTATGATGAATATGAGCTGGGCTTCGAGGATCAAAAAGCGCCGTTGTCAGATCAAGTTCTGGAAACCCGTGATGTAGAGTCTTTGAAAGAACATGGTATTAGTTTTAAAGTGGAGGCCCGCAGATCGGACAAATCATTTGCTTTGAACTCCATGGAACTGAATAAGGAGCTCGGGGCTTATATCCTTAAAAATTTTCCTGGAGTTCGAGTCGATGTACACACTCCAGATATTATGCTCTGGGTTGAGATTAGACATGAAGGAGCTTTTGTTTATTCAGAAAAAATTCCGGGGCCAGGTGGACTTCCAGTGGGGACTACGGGGAGAGGTATTGCTTTACTCTCTGGCGGAATAGATAGCCCCATTGCTGTGTGGCTAGCCATGAAGCGGGGGATTGAGGTAAATGCGCTGCATTTCCACAGCTATCCTTTTACCAGCCAGCGGGCTTTAAGCAAGGTGGAAGATTTATGCCAGGTCTTGGTCGAATATGGGGGCCCCTTAAAGTTATATGTGAACCACTTTACGGAGATCCAAAAAGCCATACAGGAAAATTGTCGTGAAGAAATGTGGGTAACGGTGATGCGTTGGTTTATGTTCCAAATTGCCAACAGATTGGCGGGAGAAAGAAAAGCGCTTTCCCTGGTTACGGGCGAAAATATTGGCCAGGTGGCAAGCCAGACTTTAGAGAGTATGCAGGTGGTTAGCCATGGGGTAGATCGGCCCATTCTCCGCCCGCTGGCAGGCATGGATAAAAAAGAGATCATGAAAAAAGCTGAACAAATTGGGACTTACAATATTTCTATTAGGCCCTACCAAGACTGCTGCACTTTGTTTTTACCTCAAAATCCTAAAACTAAGCCTCGATTGGATCAACTGGAGGAGGAAACTGCCCCCTTGGATATCGAAGCATTAATTGAAGAATCTATGCGAAAGACAGAAGTGAAATATTTTTATCCTTATCCTGAAACAGCGTCCGGGGAACTTTCCCTGGATTTATAAATGTAAGGATGCAGTCGCCTTTAAGAAACCTTGCTTTAATTGGGAACCGGGGGGAATAAAAGAATGAACCTTGAATATTTGCGCTCTTTTTTTGTCATCATTGAAGAAGGGAGCATTACCAGGGCGGCTCGGAAACTGCATATCAGTCAGCCGGCGCTCAGCGCACAAATCGCAGCCCTGGAAAAATATTTTCAAACGCCGCTCCTGGAGCGCTCAACCCGAGGGGTGCAATTAACTTGTACCGGAGAGGTTCTTTACCAAGAAGGAAAACGTCTGGTCAATCTATTTGACAATATTTCCACAAAAATAGAAAAACATAAGGTTCGCCCCTGCGCGGAGCTGCATATTGGGGCAGCAACTACTGTGGGGAATTACCTCCTGCCCAGGTTGGTCTACCAATTTAAACAGACGCATCCCCAGTGTGCCATAAATCTGGATATAGGCAATTCTGCGGAAGTGGTTGAGAAGCTCATTCAGGGTAAGGTGCGTATGGGAATTATTGAAGGTCCTATTACGGAAGAACTGAGGAAGGAATTTGAGACTAACCAAGTGTATACCCGCCGACTAGGCAGTGACCAGTTAATGGTGGTGGTACCGGCCAGGGAGCCATGGTTGGGGAAAAGCGTGGTTTCGGTAGCAGAGTTAATGGAAGCGGATCTGATTATTCGCGAACCCGGTTCCGGCATCCGAAAAACCATAGAATATGCGCTGGAAAGACATGATTTAAAGCTTTCGGATTTTGGGGTCTATTTAGAATTTAAAAGCGTCCCCGCTATATTGTCCACCGTTTCTTCCGGCTATGGTACTTCCCTGCTTCCCAATATGGCTTTAAAGAACGATTTAGAACGCGAAGATATTGCTGTACTGCCCCTGGAAGGGATTCAATTTTCTCATACTTTGACAATGATTTATCAACACGGACAAATCACAGACCAGGATTGTTCTAGTGACTTTTATCAACTTCTATTGGCGAGGACAAAAGAATTTTAGGCGGGCCGGGTATGGCAGATGCCTGCGTAAGTTTAATCAAATCCAAAAAAATTTAAGGAGGTTTGCTTTCATGAGTTACAGAATATTTGAACAAATGGAACGATACGGGCATGAGCAGGTCATTTTTAACTACGACAAAACCACCGGGTTAAAAGCTATTATAGCAATCCATGACAGTATCCTAGGGCCTGCCCTGGGAGGGTGCCGTATGTACCCGTACCCATCTGAAGATGAAGCGCTAGAGGATGTGCTTCGCCTTTCTAAAGGGATGACCTACAAATGCGGCATCTCCGGTGTTGATTTTGGTGGTGGCAAAACTGTGATTATTGGCGACCCGGAAGAAAAAACGGAAGGCACTTTCCGCGCCCTGGGCAGGTTTGTAGAAATGCTCCAAGGGCGCTATTATACGGGCGTGGATGTGGGAACAGTGCCTGAGGATTTTGTTAATGCCAACAGGGAAAGCGATTTTATCATTGGCTTACCGGAAGAATTTGGTGGCAGTGGCAATCCGTCGGTCAATACGGCTTATGGCACCGTTATGGGATTAAAGGCATGTGTGGAAGAAAAGTTCCGCAGCAGTGATTTGAGCGGTGTAAAAGTGGCCGTACAAGGATTGGGAAAAGTGGGGCTATTCCTGGTGAGTCACTTAATCGAGCATGGTGCCCTGGTTACAGTCACGGATATCAGCAAAGATGCCATTGAAAAGGTTCAAAAGGAATATCCTTCTGTTGAAGTTGTGGACCCGGATGATATCTATGAAGTGGATTGCGATATATTCAGCCCAAATGCCCTGGGAGGCGTTATTAATGACTTTACGGTGGAAAAATTAAATTGTAAGATCGTCGCTGGTGCTGCTAACAATCAGCTGTATGAAGAAAAGCACGGGCAGCAGCTTTATGATAAAGGCATTCTTTATGCACCGGATTATATTGTGAATGCAGGAGGCCTGATCCAGGCTTCGGATGAAATTGGCGGACATGACAAAGAAAGGGTGCGAAGCAAAACAGAAAGGATCTACGAGGTACTGCTACAGGTGTTTGAAATTTCCCGCCGGGAAGGCGTTACTCCGGAAGTTGCAGCGGGGAAATTAGTAGACCAGCGAATAGATATGGTGAGAGGGTTAAGATCAAATTACGTGGGATAAGAATAAATCACCCGGTGCAGCAATGGAGTATAAGTTCGGTAACAGGGAATCAATCCCGGGGCCATGAACCCCACATGGGGACAAATGATTAAATAAATTAACGGTTTAAATTTTTGATGAAAGGCTATAGAGCACAGTAGGAGGTGATTGAAGTTGAAAATATTGGTCATAAATCCGGGTTCTACATCAACGAAAATAGCCCTTTATGAGAAAGATCAACCCTACGTAGAAAAAACCGTTAGGCATGACACAGAAGAGCTCCAGCGGTTTGAACACCTGGCAGAGCAGTTTGATTACCGGCTGCAGCACGTAAAAAAAGCCGTTAAAGAGGCAGGATGGCAGCTGGAAGACTTAAATGCGGTGGTGGCCCGGGGTGGGCTAATGAAACCGATTCCCGGAGGCACTTACCAGGTGAATCAAAAAATGGTTCAGGACTTAAAACAGGCCAGATATGGGGAGCACGCCTCTAATTTAGGCGCTGTTATGGCTGATAGCCTTCGTGACGATTTGGATATACCGGCCTATATTGTGGACCCTGTGGCTGTAGATGAATTCCATGAAACGGCTCGTTTGTCTGGTCTTAAAGAATTAGAGCGAATCAGTCAATCCCATGCCTTAAATATGAAAGCTGTCGCCCGTGATGTGGCAGCAGAAATGGGTGAAAGCTATTTTAACGTGAATTTTGTGGTGTGCCATTTGGGCAGCGGCATTTCTGTGGCGCCGCACTGTAAGGGTAAGATCATTGATGTGAACAACGCCAATAATGAAGGCCCTTTTGCTACGGAACGGACCGGCACCTTACCGGTGTACCAGTTGGTGCGTTTGTGTTATTCGGGAGAATACACGGAAGATGAAATGGTGAAAAAAGTAGTCAAAGAAGGGGGCATTTACTCCTATATGGGCACCAAAGATGTAGCCCAGGTGGAAGATAAAGCCAAGAACGGTGATGAGCGAGCCAAACTGGTATTGGAAGCCATGACATATCAGGTGGCCAAGGAAATAGGCGCCATGTCGGTTGTTTTGGAAGGCAATGTGGACGCCATTGTGCTTACAGGCGGTATGGCAAATTCTTCATATATTACCGGAAAGATCAAAAAACGCGTGGAATTTCTTGCACCGGTCAAAATCGTGCCCGGTGAAAAAGAATTGATGGCATTGGCCCTGGGTGCGTACCGGGTGCTTTCAGGTAAGGAAGAAGCAAAAATTTATTAGCGAAGTTCCAATGAAAAGAGGTAATTGAACCAAGAATTGGCTGCTTTTGACATAGATTCCAGGATAATTCATTGAAACGGAGGTGTTCATTTTGTCTTATACGGATTTCGCCCAGCTGCTATCTGAAGCGAAACAAATAGAGCCTGCTCGTTTGAGTGTGGCTGCGGCTGAGGATAGGCCTGTCCTAGAGGCGGTGAAAAAAGCAAAGCAAGAAGGGCTTCAGCTAACCTTTACCCTGGTTGGACACGAAGATAAAATCAAGCAATTGTTGAAGGAATTGGGATTTGAGGAGTTAAAAGATATTGAAATTCTTCATGCGGATGCCCCCAGAAACGCTGCCGCTAAGGCAGTACAACAGGTCAGCCGGGGCGATTGTGATTATTTGATGAAAGGATTGGTTTCAACCCGTGACTTCCTCAAAGAGGTGCTGGACCAGGAGTACGGACTGCGGACCGGTCGGTTATTGAGCCATTTGGCTGCTTTTGAAGTGCCTAACTTTCCGCGGGTGCTTTTTGTCAGCGATGGGGGAATCAATCCTGCGCCCACTTTGGAAGAAAAAGAGGAGATATTAAAAAATGCGGTGGAATTTATGAAGGATCTGGGTATGGAAGAGCCAAAAGTGGCTGTACTCGGCGCGGTGGAAACTGTCAACCCTCAGATGGAAGCCACAACGCATGGCGCGATTCTGGCAAAAATGCAGGACAGGGGCCAGATAAAAGGTGCCTTCGTAGACGGGCCTATGGCCCTGGATAATGCGGTTAATGAAGAGGCGGCAGAGCATAAAGGGGTCACAGGCCCGGTAGCTGGAAAAGCTGATTTGCTTTTGGTGCCAGATATAGAGAGCGGGAATGTGCTGGGTAAAGCCATCACATTTCTTGGTCAAGGGGCTATGGCAGGCCTGGTCTTGGGCGCCCAGGTGCCGGTGGTGCTTACTTCGAGAGCGGACAGTGTCAGGTCTAAATTAACGTCTATAGCTTTAGGTGCCATTGCAAGTAAAGCATAACATTTTTGTCTCATATCCACTCTTGTCTCTTATTCACGTCAATGTTCAACTTGTTTTGGCCATGGGCAGCCCGGTTTTTATTCCGGGCTGATTTGTGCTAGAATAATAGCTGTACCGCTAAGGCATAAAAAAGCATAATGTGGTTATCAAGTTAAATCAGGATAAATTCCGTATTTGGTGTTACAATACTTTCGC